>CAMYMR010000084.1 GCA_947259285.1 uncultured Woeseiaceae bacterium
GCTCAACGCGACGGCAACGTCGGCGTTTTCGTAGAAGCTCCAGCGGAATCCGCTGATCAGGTAGACAACTGGATTGAAAAGACTGATCGTCTGCCATACGGGCGGCAGCATGCTGATGGAGTAAAACGTGCCGCCCAGAAAGGTCAGCGGCATGATGATCAGTATCGGGACAATCGTCAGCTTCTCCCACCCATCGGCCCAGATCCCGAGGATGAAACCAAACAGACAGAATGAGACGCAGGTAAGCAAGAGGAACGCGATCATGATTATGGGGTGCGCGATTTCCAGGTCTACGAAGAAGCTCGCGGTGCCCAGAATAATGCCGCCGATGATCACCGACTTCGTCGCCGCAGCGCCGACGTAACCCAGCAGGACTTCGCCGTAGGATACGGGCGCCGACAACACCTCGTAAATCGTTCCCGTGAATTTTGGAAAATAGATGGCGAATGACGAATTCGAAATGCTTTCGGTCATTACCGACAGCATGATCAGTCCCGGCACGATAAAAGAACCGTAGCTCACGCCGTCGATCTCGGTGATACGCGACCCGATCGCCGAACCAAATATGACGAAATACAGAGACGTCGACAAAACCGGCGCCACGATGCTCTGCACCACCGTCCGAAACATGCGGGCCATCTCATAGCGGTAAATCGCTTTTACGCCATATAGGTTCATCAGGTCTTCTTAACCAGGTCGACGAAGATATCCTCGAGCGAGCTCTGGGATGTCTGCAGGTCGTTGAAACGAATACCCGAGCGACGCAGATCGTTGATCAGGTCGGTAATACCCGTGTGCTCGCCCTTGGTATCGTAGGTGTAGGTCAGCTCGCGTTTGTCAGGACTTAGTTCGAGGTCATAGTTGCTGAGCTGCAGCGGCACGTCATCCAGTTCGTCGTACAGATGCAGCATGAGCTGCTTCTTGCCCATTTCCCGCATCAGTTTGTTCTTCTCTTCCACGAGGATTATTTCGCCATTGTTGATAACGCCAACGCGATCCGCAAGTTGCTCCGCTTCCTCGATA
This sequence comes from uncultured Woeseiaceae bacterium, assembly GCA_947259285.1. Taxonomy (GTDB): domain Bacteria; phylum Pseudomonadota; class Gammaproteobacteria; order Steroidobacterales; family Woeseiaceae; genus UBA1847. Next base: position 1,024 of record CAMYMR010000084.1, read on the forward strand.
TAGTGTGTGGTTAGTATGACCGTCACGCCCTGCTCGCGCAGCGACTTGACCACGCCCCACATATCGAGGCGAAGTTCAACGTCCACGCCGGCGGTCGGTTCATCGAGAAACAGGATCTCGGGTTCATGCGCCAGTGCTTTCGCGATCAGCACGCGGCGCTTCATGCCTCCCGACAGAGCCATGCCGATCGTGTCCTTCTTGTCCCAGAGAGACAATGACTTCAGGACATTCTCGATGTGCTCCGGATCGGCGCCCTTGCCGAACAGGCCGCGACTGAAGCGGCAGGTGTTCCACACTGTCTCGAAGCTCTCCGCCGGCAGCTCTTGTGGAACCAGTCCGATCTTGGCGCGAGCGAGGCGAAACTCGTTGATGATATCGTGACCATCGACGAACACTTTTCCGCTCGTCAGGTTGACGATGCCGCAGACAATGTTGATCAAGGTCGTCTTGCCGGCACCGTTCGGACCCAATAGCGCGAAGATCTCGCCTCGGTTGATCGACAGGCTGACGTTCCTGAGTGCCTGGAAGCCTCCGGCATAGGTCTTGGTAAGGTCTTGTACTTCGATCACGGCCGGCATGCCGCAATCATACGACGAATCTTCGTCCCAAGGCTGCTCTTAGATAGGTCGCGGTCGACCATCACGTCTCAGAAGTCGCGGTAACAATACACCGCTTGCCAGCAGGAACAGACATTGAATCTGTGTGACGGTCAGGTTACCCAGCACAATAGAGCCGTCGGCTCGAAAGTACTCGATAAAGAAACGGATTAAGGCGTAAGCGCAAATGACGAGAATGGTCAGCAGCCCTTTTTCGAAGCGCTTCCAGGGAAAACGCCAAAGAACCATTAGCAACACGAATAACAAGACGCCTTCATAGAGCTGCACCGGATAAACCGGCAGGGACGCCAAGGCATTCGGCTCGATGAGGCCCAGGGCCACGTGTTGCTCATAAGGCAAGCTTCCCGGTGGATACTGCACACCGTTGCTCAGTCCAGCGAGAAAAGGCAACGTCTGGACCTGTGACGCGATGCCAGAGGCTGGCTCATCGGCCACCAGGTCTCCCCAGCAACAGCCCGCGAGGAAGCAGCCAACCCTGTGAATCATGAGGCCGGCTACGGTTGGTAATGCGAATACATCGAGCAGGCGCCGAAACGACAGCTTGACTAAACGACTGTAAACGAACATCGTGGCCGCGGCCGTCCCCAGCATGCCAAACAGGCGAACGCGGACACCCGTCTGCATCAACTCGCCCGCGATCATCCGATCCAACGGCATTGCCAGGGAAAGCAATATCCCTCCTGCGATGCCGACGATGATCGTAACGGGAATAAGAAGGTCGACGTGCGACCCGTCAATGTCGATGGCAACCGCATTGCGCCGCGCGAGCCACCATGCAGTGACGATCGCCGCGAGGAAGATCAACCCGAAAGGTGTAGCCCAGGTCAGCGAATCGAAGTGCGAGTACATGGCACTACCTCTCAGTCAACATCGATAACTTTGCTGGCTAATTCCTCGACGAACGCGAGGTGTTCCGGCTGCAGTCGGAACAACCGTAAGGGTTCTTCAGAGATTACGTCTTTGCTCTCGAGATTTTTCTTCAGGACCCGCTCATAGGCGCGACGCGTCTTTTTCACGTCTTTAAAGACCTTGGCGTCGCCATTGACCAGGTACAGATTGATCGTATCTGCATCTGGTTTGGTAAATTTGAGGACCACCCAGTAATCCGGATTGAAGTCGCCCTCACCGAACAGCCCCTTTGGCTCCCAGGTCATGAACCATTCGCCGCCGAGCCTGGTGCGCCACGCTTTGTACATGATCATTGATGTCGCCGTAACGCCGTCATCGCCTACAGGCTCGTTCTTCATCAGCGTTACAAGATCCTCATAGGTCTCGAGATCGTACTCGCTCAGGTCGGCCTCATCGCCCTCCTCGATGGGCACCCCGGTCAGCAACCAGGTGCGCTTGTCGTACGGCTCAAATGCATAGAGAGCTTCGTCGCCGTCGCCCAGCATTGCCCATACCCCGCTAATATCCGGATCAATACGGCTGCGCTCCGGGTTACCTATTGGCACTGGCATACAGGCAAGCAGGCCGATAATGGCCGGTATGATTGCCAGCATGAGTATCGCGCCGCTGGCGGATCGGGTTCCTGGTTTCATGACTCCATCCTCGATGTCGTAGAGACGGTACTGGCATTGCGGTCAGCTTAAGAGTAATTCTGTCAACCGGCCTGAGGAAAGGCTGATTATTGGCTGATGACGCCGTAATACATCGTCCTGGTTTCCGGTCTTCATTATTTATGACGAAACTATCATTCGCATTGTGGGCTTTACTGATTGTCGCAACGATCGTCGCGATCTTTTTCCTGGTGAATCGGCCGCGCAAGATCATCGTCGATGCACCGGTCGCGGCAGACTTTCCGGAAGAGGGATTCTCGCATGCGGCATTTGAAGCCCTGCTTCGGGAATACGTTACGCCGCAGGGCGAAGTCGATTACGCACGCTGGCTGGCATCGGACGATTCCGTATTGGCACTGAATTCGTATCTCGCCGCCGTGAGTCGCTTCAGCCCCGAGAACGCGCCAGAGCGTTTTCCCACCCGAAGCGACGCTCTGGCCTACTGGCTATACGGTTACAACGCCTATGTCATCAAAGGAGTGCTCGACCGCTGGCCTTTGTCCAGCGTGACCGACGTCAAGGCCCCCATTGAAGCCGTAAAGGGACTGGGCTTCTTCTACCAGCTGCGCTTCTCGTTTGGCGGTGAATACCTGAGCCTGCTTTCCGTCGAGAACCAGAAGATACGCGCCCGATACCGCGATGCTCGCATCCACTTCGTCCTCAACTGCGCGAGCGCAAGCTGCCCGGTCATCCGTCCGGAGTTACCGACCGGCGACGCGCTGGAAGCGCTAATGACTGAAGCCGCTGCGGAGTTTGTGAACGACCCGGACAATGTGTCTGTCGACCACGCCAGTCAAACCGTGTTCCTTTCATCAATTTTCAAGTGGTACAAGAAGGACTTCATTAACGACCTTCGGGCCACAGGTCGCCCGACAGAGCGCGGCCTGATTGAATATGTGGCGGGATTAGCGACGGATTCGCTTCGCGGCGACCTGGATCGAGCCGACGATTACACGGTCGAGTTTCGGGATTACGACTGGCGCTTGAACGCGGCGCATTAGATCGCAGTGGTCGCCGATCGCTGACCAGGAAGCGTTAGTCTTTCAGCAATTCATCGAGGGCGTTGCTGACACGCCGCGCGATTACAGCCATCCTCTCGAGGTCGTCGTCACTCATGACCGCCGCCATCGCATCGACGATCTTGTTCTGCCGTGCGAATGACTTCAAGACGAGTTCGTGCCCGGCTTCGGTCAGGCCCAGGCATTTGTTGCGGGCATCGGCGGGGTCACATTCGCGATGCACCAGGCCTCTTCCCTCCAGCTTTTTGATTAGCGCCGATACGTTGCTTTTAACGACGAGCAGACTGGCGGCAAGCGCTTTCTGGGTGATTCCGGGATTCTGGCGGATCGCCAGCAGGATTTCGTGCTGAGCCAGGGACAGATCGAGCTCGGCCAGCGACTGGTTGAGCGCACGATGAACCTTGAGATTGTTCCTTCCTACGGCCAGCCAGACGTCAAAACCCCTTGTTTTGGTTAGCTTTGTGTTCAGTTTCATAACTCGAGCGTAACAGTTCACTTGTGAACCGTCTATTGTTCGGTTAGACTCTAGTTAGTTCATAGGTGAACCAATAGGAAAAATCATGCAAGAACAGATTCCACGCGCGGCGCCGCCAAGCCGCCTGGCAACGTTGCTGGAGATTCGGGCACCGCTGGACTGGGCGTCTCTGTTATTCAGAGCGCCGCAGCTCGCGTCGGCACCGAAAGGCGACGGACGGCCGGTAATGTTGATCCCGGGCTACGGCACGGATGAGGCGTCGATGCGCCCGCTCGGGCGCTACCTCGAGTACCTCGGCTACGACGTGTATGACTGGGCACAGGGCCGTAATCGAGGCGACGTCGAAAACGACATTCGGCGGGTAGGAAAGCGCGCGCAGGAAATCCACGATGCCCGCGACGGCGAGCCGGTCACTTTGATCGGCTGGAGCCTGGGCGGGGTTTCGGCCAGAGAGGCGGCAAGACTTTTCGAACCCTACGTGAGAGAAGTGATCACTCTCGGCACGCCAATTATCGGCGGGCCGAAATATACCTCTGTCGCCAATCGTTTTGCCGAGTCGGCGCAGCTCGATCTCGATGCGTTCGAGAGGGAAGTCCACGAGCGCAACTCCGTTGGTATCAGGCAACCCGTTACATCCATATATAGCAAGGCCGATGGCATTGTCGGCTGGCAAGCAAGTATTGACACCTATAACAAGCAGGCGAAGAACATACAGGTCAATAGCTCACATTTTGGACTGGGTGCCAATGGAAAAGTATGGCAGCTGATTGCAAATCTTCTGGCCAACGAAGCCGCCGCCTGAGTCGAAGGGATTGAGAATACGATGAAAGCGATATGGAATGATTCCGTTATAGCGGAATCGAACGACACCGTGGTTGTGGAAGGCAATCACTACTTTCCACTCGACGCCGTCAATGAGTCTTTCCTGAGGCCGAGCGACAAGACGTCTTTCTGTCCCTGGAAAGGCACGGCCAACTATTACACGCTCAGCGTTGGCGGCGCCGAAAACACGGACGCCGCCTGGTACTACGCGAACCCGAAGAGCGCTGCGCAACAGATCGAGGGCCGAGTGGCGTTCTGGCGCGGCGTGAAGATCGTCGAGTAGCTGACTAATTGCTGCCTTCATTCGCTGTCTGCGTAGCGTAGTCCGGGCTTTTTCACCGAAACCGCTCGCCCAAACCGTGAACTGCAGCCTGTTCAAGCGCGGCTCGGGCGGCGATTATTGTTCAGATATTGAGCAATGGCGATTTGATCGTGAGAGTAGCGGCCGCACTGTTTATCCTGTTCATTGGCGCAATTGCCGCCAATGCCGGAACCGAGACGCCCGATAGAGATTCCCTCGTAAACGCCTGGGAAGCGCACATCGCGGCGCTGCCGAGCACGGTCGCCTTCGAATCGCTCGGTGACGACGTTTATCGCTTCGAGGACTCGGATCTACCGTATGACGGCGAGCTCAGGATTGTCGGCGCGCTGGTCAGATCCGCCGACACCGGCGGGTACGACACCGGATTCTCCCATCTGGGCATGGTCGACTTCGAGCTCACCGATATCCCCGTCGAGCGCCTTTCGTCGCAGGTCTATTACTACTGGCTCAGCGATCGACAGACACTGCATTTTTCAGACTCGGAACAGCGCTGGGTCGACATGGCTGCCTACCAGGCCTCGATGTCCAGCATCTACAGCGGCGGTGCCTCTTACGGTGCCTTCTCTTTCATGCTGAACTACGGAATCTGGATAGTCCTCATTGCTGTAGTCATCTTTGCGATCATCCTGGTCGGCAAACAGGCGAATAAAGCGCGCGCGTTGATGGACGACTCTGCGGCGATCAATGACAAGGCACGTGAGAACATCGACCGTGCCGAAGGGCTGCAGAACGAAATACTCGCCATTGCTCGTGAAACGCGTGACCTGCAGGCCGATAACAATGAGCTGTTGCGACGGATGCTCGGCGCACTCGAAAAGTAGTCGGGTACATTTCGCCGCCCGGGTTCGGTCATCGCACCGCGATCTGGCTGCCGGTGGTAACGGTTCCGCAGATCCTGATCTTCGCTACACTGTTGAACAGATTCGCAAGCTAGTAGAAGAACTGGAGCCGCCGATGAAGCCTCTGCCCCTCGATCAATGGGATGCGTCACTCAGTCATGTTATTGACGATATGAGTGGTCATCCGCTTAATGTTCACAGCCTGATGGCAAACCATCCCGACCTCTTGAATGCCTGGTGGGACTATCGCAACTATTCAGTACGCGGCGGCGCGCTCGGGCAGCGCGATTGCGAGCTCGTCATACTGCGAGTCGCCGTGCAGATGCGTAGCTGGTACGAATGGGCATGTCACGTTGACCGTGGCCTCGAGGCAGGGCTGTCGATCGAGGACATCGACAGAGTGCGTGAGGGACCCGATGCACCAGGGTGGTCAGATCATGACGCGATCCTCCTGCGATGCGTAGACGAGCTTCTCGAAGAACGCGTAGTTAGTTCAGCTACTCGAGATAAGCTGGCTGAAGATTTCAGCGAAAAACAGATCCTCGACATCATTGCGATACACGGTATGTACATTACGCTCGGCTGCATGATCAATACCTGGGGGCTGGCACTCGATTTGCCCGTGCAGGACAGACTTCCTGCAAGCGTATCGCGTGAGGAATTTGAGCAAAGCGAGGCCACTTAATAGGAGTCGAACCGAGGTTTCAGAGAAAACCTCGGTTCGACCCCGTTTTTCTTTCGAATGTGCCCTTCCATTCGACGGGCACTCTGTTATAGTCCGCCGCGTCTTGGCGCACTTCGGTCTGCGCCACTTTCTCTGGACCCAGCAATTCCGCGAGTTTCAGAGCTAATCAAGATTTCCCAGCCTGGACCGAACCCTGCGCGACTTACACGTCGCGGACGGTCAGGCGACCTGGAGTACAAATCCAATGTTATTCAAAGAACTCGGCCTGTCGGCCGAATTGCTGCGTGCGGTCGATCAAAAGGGCTATAGCGAGGCTACCCCGATCCAGCAGCAAGCCATTCCCCATATCCTTGCAGGTCACGATATTCTCGCCGGCGCCCAGACCGGCACCGGCAAGACCGCTGGCTTTACCCTGCCAATGCTGCAACGGCTGCAGTTCGGTGAGGTGAATCGCCGCAGAATCCGGGCCCTGGTGCTGACACCAACGCGCGAACTCGCCGCGCAGGTCGGTCAAAGCGTTAACGACTACGGCCAGTATCTGCCCTTCAAGACAGCCGTCATCTTCGGCGGCGTCAGCATCAACACGCAGATCAGCAAACTGCGCAAGGGCGTCGATGTGGTCGTTGCCACGCCGGGGCGACTGCTTGATCACATGCAACAGGGCACCATCAACCTGTCGACCGTTGAGGTGCTAGTACTGGATGAGGCGGATCGCATGCTCGACATGGGCTTTATTCGCGATATACGCAAGGTGCTGAAAGTCCTGCCGAAGGAACGTCAGAACCTGCTGTTCTCGGCGACCTTCTCGAAGGAGATCAAGGACCTTGCTGCCAGCACCCTGAACTCGCCTGCGGAAATTCAGGTCGCGCAGCAGAACACGACCGCCGACAGAGTCAGTCAGATCGTTTACCCGGTGGACAAAGGCCGCAAGCGCGAGCTGCTGTCACACCGTATCGGCGCCGAAAACTGGCAGCAGGTCCTCGTATTCACGCGAACCAAGCATGGTGCGAACCGACTTGCGACGCAGCTGGAGTCGGACGGTATTACCGCCACCGCGATTCATGGCAACAAGTCGCAATCCGCGCGCACACGCGCCCTGGCGGAATTCAAACGCGGCGCTGTTCGTGTTTTGGTTGCGACCGATCTCGCGGCGCGCGGCCTCGACATAAATCGATTGCCGCATGTCGTGAATTACGAGCTACCAAACGTGCCAGAGGACTATGTGCATCGCATTGGCCGGACCGCTCGCGCGGGTCACGAAGGTGCGGCGATATCGCTGGTCTGCGTCGACGAACTAAAGCTGCTGCGTGATATCGAGAAGCTGCTCGGTACCAGGATCGAAAAGGAGTTCGTTCCGGGCTACGAGGTCGACCCGCGTATCAAGGCCGAGCCGATTCAGAATGGGCGTTCGCGACGATCGGCGGGTAATCGTAATGGCGGCGCCCATAAGCGTCGTTCCGGTACGCCGAAGAAGCAGCGCGGAAATAGCGGCGGCCCACCGCGACGACGGCGTGCATGACCGTAATCGGGGTCGAACCGAGGTTTCCAAAACCTCGGTTCGACCCACTGCTGTCCCATAAACTCATGTCAGGGCCATCGACATTTGAAGGTCGGGTGGTTTTGGCGTGGGCGGATCGCCATGTAGCAGTGCCAGAAGATCTCGCCGGGCGAACAGATTGAGCTGCAACAAGCGGATCATGCGTTGCAACGAGCCGCTGATTTTCGACGAGTATTTCAGATAGGCGAGTATCAGATACATGCACAGCGCGATCCAGATCTGGGTCATCACGGCGTTCTTGCTGGTGCCGAGAAAAGCTTTGATTTTTAAGTTTTGCTTGATCCACTTGAAGAACAACTCGATCTGCCAGCGTTGTTTGTAGCAAGCGGCGATGGTGCTGGCGGCCAGTGTGAAGTGGTTGGTGATGAACACATACCGCCGACCGGATTCGGGATCGCGGTAGGCAATGCGGCGCAGCGGTGCGAGTGTTTCTTGACGTGACTTCAGGCCCGTTAACTCGATGCTCTGATCGCAGATCAGGCCGCTCGATCGATTCACTCGACGACGTTCGACGACTCGGTATCTGGCGTCACGTTTTTGCCGGCCAATAAAGAAAACCTCTTGTTTTGTAAGGGCTGTATACCAACTGTAATCGTCGTAGCCTTTGTCAAACACCACGATGCTACCGCGTGGCAGCTTGAGAGTACGACCGATCGCGATATCCGAGGTACGAGCATCGGTGATGGTCGCAAACGCCGGCAGATGACCGCGGTGATCCAGCCCTACGTGCAACTTCATGGCCGCCTTGCTCAAGGCGAAGTGACCCCACGGGAAAATCTTCAACGACAAGTCAATCAATGAAGAGTCGATCGAGTACAACGGGTTACTGAAGCGAAAGCCGTGTCGCGGCGCGTTCGGTTTACAGCGTTGGTAAAGCTTCGCAAACAGCGCTTCGTAGAAGGCACTCGGTTGCTGCTCGTTCACCCGTGCCAGTGTCGAACGAGTGACTCGACGAGCGCCCAGGTGATACCAGCGCGCATGCTGTGCCTCGGCGTTTGCCACCACGTCGCGAAGGCTGTGGCGCCCTGACAGCTGACCCATCGCCAAAGCGACGAACTGCGACCAGCGAGAGGTCTTACGGAATCGACGCCCGACATGATGTCTCCTGGCGAGGGCCTCAAACTGATGTCTCGGCACCAGTTTGAGCAGTTGAGCGAACACGGTGTTATGATGCGCCAAGGCTTGGTTCCTCCTATCAATACAGTGGTTTGGTGAGACAACTCATTGTATCAATTCGAGAAAACCAAGCCTTTTTTATTTCCCTTTATGGGAC
>CAMYMR010000085.1:0-744 GCA_947259285.1 uncultured Woeseiaceae bacterium
GGGTTGTGGATTACGCCCACCTTGCGCTCCGCCAGGACCGGAATCTCTTCCTCCGTCGGCCAGACGACGTGCGCGGCGATGGTGGGGCCTTCGAAAAAGCCGATGGATTCGAGCATGTCGATGCTCGTGGTGCCGTAGGTGTCCTTCGAGTACTGTACCTCGAACGGTGACTCCGACAGGTGGATGCTGATCGGCACGCCGTACGCCATCGCCGCCGCGCGGGTGGCCGACAGCTGTTCCGCGTCGAGCGTGTAGTTGGCATGTGGCCCGAAAATCGGCGTGATGCGATCGTTCTTTCCGAGCCAGCGCTCGATGAACTGATTGCCTTTCTGAATCGAGTCGCCAGCGTTCTCGGCATCGGGGCTGCGCTGATCGATCACCGTGGCGGAAATCATCGCGCGCATGCCGCAGCGGTCGACGACCTCCGCGATCGTGTCGGGGTAGTAATACATATCGACGAAGGTGGTCGTGCCGCCGCGAATCATTTCCCAGCAGGCGAGCTCGGTGCCGATGCGCACGAATTCGGGGTCGACGAACTCGACCTCGGCCGGGAAGATGTAGTTGTTCAGCCAGTCCATCAGCGCAAGGTCGTCGGCCACGCCGCGGAGCAAGGTCATCGCCGCGTGCGAGTGGCCGTTGACGAGACCCGGCAGCACGATGCGGTCTTTGCCGTCCAAAGTCTGCGCGGCCGAATAGTCGGCGAGAATGTCTTCGGCCGGGCCAACGGCGACAATCAGGTTTTCG
>CAMYMR010000085.1:847-11725 GCA_947259285.1 uncultured Woeseiaceae bacterium
AGCGGACGCCAAAAAAACACTGAAAAAACAATAAATTAAGATCTTCATTGAGCCCCCTTGTGGAAATGATTGTAGCATCGGATTCCGAAAACACTCGGGCAAAATTCGTCATTCGTAGCACGCGCCGCATTGCCATTGCTGGCGGGGATAATAGATGCGATCGCTCGGCTTGTTTGGCCTGCAATCGTGCTCTAAGGTGTTGAACTGTGATAACGGAAGCGCATAGCCTATCTGAGATCCCGACTTTCATGGCGCCGGCGGGCGGCCGGCTCACGGACGAAATGTTGGCAGCCTACCGGGAGGCAGGCGTTATCGTCTTGCATGACTTCGTGAGCATAGACGCCTGCAATGAACTGCGTGCGCGGGCAGCCGAAATGGTCGCCGACTTTGATCCCTCGGAAGTACAGAGTGTTTTCTCGACCACCGAGCAGACGCAGCTCGACGACGACTATTTCATCGAATCCGGCGACAAGATTCGCTTTTTCCTCGAGAGCGATGCTTTCGATGAGTCGGGCCAGCTGCGGCAGTCGAAGGAACACAGCCTGAACAAGATGGGCCATGCCATGCACGACCTCGACCCCGTGTTCGACCGCTTTTCGCGAACGCCGGAGCTCGCCGAAGCCGTTAAACAGATCGGTTTTGCCGAGCCCGCGGTGCTGCAGTCGATGTACATCTTCAAACCGCCCAGGATTGGCGGCGAAGTTGTTTGTCACCAGGACTCGACCTACATCTATACCGAACCGGAATCCTGCGTAGGTTTTTGGTTTGCACTGGAAGACGCGACCCTCGAAAACGGATGCATGCAGTTCATACCGGGTGGCCACAAGCTGCCGCTGAAGAAACGCAACTACCGTGGCGCGGACGGCAAACTGGTTGCCGGGACCCTGGTCATATTCAACGGCCGAGCGCCGCACCTGAGTGCTGCGAATCGATCTGACAAGTCGCGTCACGCCTATACGCTGCATGTAATCGACCAGCGCTGTCATTACCCGGCAGAAAACTGGCTGCAGCGCAGCGCGGATCTGCCGCTGCGCGGCTTCGATTAGAGCCTGGTCGCACCAGTGCTGTTCACCGATGTAATCCGAAAGAAACGAGACGGGGGCGAACTGTCCGAGCCGGAGATCCAGTTCTTTGTCGACGGTCTCGCCGACAACAGCCTGCCTGCCGAACAGGTCTCATCGCTTGCAATGGCGATATTCCTGAACTCGATGACTTTCGAGGAAGCCGCGACGTTGACGCTGGCGATGGCGTCATCGGGTGCCGTGCTCGACTGGTCGTCGGAAGGCCTTGATGGTCCCGTCGTCGACAAGCATTCGACCGGTGGAGTTGGCGACAAGGTGAGTTTTCTGCTGGCGCCGATCGCCGCTGCCTGCGGCTGCTACGTGCCGATGATCTCCGGTCGCGGATTGGGACATACGGGGGGCACAACGGACAAGGTCGAGAGCATACCGGGCTACAACGCAACGCCGGATTTCCAGACATTTCGCAAGATCGTGCGCGAGGTCGGCTGCGCGATTATCGGTCAGACGGCCGATCTTGCGCCCGCGGACCGGCGCTTCTATTCGATACGAGACGTAACCGGAACGGTCGAGTCCGTCCCGTTGATTACCGCATCGATCCTGTCCAAGAAGATCGCCGCCGGCCTCGAGGGACTCGTCATGGACGTCAAGGTCGGCAGCGGTGCGTTCATGGAGACGGAGTCGGACGCGGCAAAACTCGCCGACAGCATTATTGCAACCGCCGGGAAAGCGGGTTTGAAGACGCACGCACTGATTACCGACATGAACGAAGTCCTGGGAACGACGGCCGGTAATGCGCTGGAGATCGAAGAGTCCATTCTGTACCTCAGGAATGAGCGGCGCGATGCGCGGCTCGATGACGTCACCCTGTCGCTGTGCGCCGAGATGCTGATTGTCGGCGGCATAGAGTCGGACCGTGCCAAAGCTCGGGAAATGTGCGATGACGCGGTCGTGAGCGGGCGCGCGGCGGAGATCTTCAGCAACATGGTCAATGCGCTGAGCGGGCCGTCGGACTTTATCGAGCACTACGACAAGCACCTGGTCAGGGCGCCGGTTGTCAGGCCCGTGCATGGCACTGGCATCCTGACCGCCGTCAATACCCGCGCCGTCGGCAACGCGATTATCGAACTCGGCGGCGGACGGCGCCAGGTCGGCGAGACCCTCGATCTGTCGGTCGGGTTCAGCGATTTCGCGTCCGTTGGCACGGTGCTCGATGCGGACACACCGCTGGCCGTCGTTCACGCCGCGTCGGAAGACGACGCGACGAACGCCGAGGCTCTGCTGCGTGATGCATGTCAGTTCGGCCCGCAACCGCCCGCCGAATCCCGAGTCATCAAGGACATTGTTGACCGAAACGGCTGAACAATGCGTTATCCTTGCTATCCACAACAATAACCAGAATGACCTGACGGGGGAGCACCATGCCGGCCAATCTGATCGGAATCCTCGGCATTATCGTGATTCTCGCAATCGCGGTCCTGTTTTCGAGCAATCGCAAGGCCATTCACCTTCGCGTCGTCGGCGCCGCATTCGCCCTGCAGGCCGTTATTGCCGCGACCGTTCTGTACTGGAGCGGCGGCCAGAAAGCTATCAGCACGCTGAGCCAGGGCGTGCTTGCCGTCATCGATTTCGCGAACGCGGGCATCGATATGGTCTTCGGCCCGTTAGCCGACAAAGAAGGAATCGGCTTCAGTTTTGCGTTCAACGTCCTGCCGATCATCATCTTCTTTGCCGCGCTGATGTCCGTTCTGTACCACCTGCGGGTCATGGAGTGGCTCGTCCGCGGCGTCGGTGGCGCACTGCACAAGATCATCGGCACCGGTTCGATCGAGTCCATGAACGCGGCAGCAAATGTCTTCGTCGGCCAGACCGAAGCGCCGCTCGTCGTGAAGCCGTATCTAAGGGGCCTGACCGAGGCGCAGTTCTTCGCCGTGATGGTCTCGGGCCTCGCTTCAATCGCAGGCACGGTGCTCGCCGGCTACGCGCTGATGGGCGCCGAACTGAAGTACCTGCTGGCTGCGGCGTTTATGGCGGCGCCGGGCGGCCTGTTGATGGCCAAAATCATCATGCCCGACGACGAGTACATTCCGCCCAGCGAGCACGAGAAACTTCGTATGGAGCCGAGCCAGCACCGTAACGTCATCATGGCCGCGGCTGCAGGCACCTCCGACGGTCTGCGGCTCGCGGTCAACATCGGTGCGATGCTCGTGGCGTTCGTCGCGTTGATCGCATTGTTCAATGGCCTCGTCGGCGGACTTGGAAGCCTCCTGGGGATCGATAAATTGCTGGGTGTCGAGGAGATCACGTTGCAGCTGATTCTCGGCAAGATCTTTCAACCGCTGATGTTCTTGCTCAGCGTTCCCTGGGCCGAGGCCGAAGCGGCGGGCGCGCTGTTCGGAGAGAAGATCATACTCAACGAATTCGTCGCGTTCTCGCATCTGAACGACTACCTCGCCGGCATGAGCCCGAGAACGGTTGCCGTTACGACGTTTTCACTGTGCGGCTTCGCAAACCTCTCGTCGATCGCGATTCTGTTGGGTGGCCTCGGTGTGCTCGTGCCCGAGAAACGCGAGTTGATTGGACAGTTTGGCATCAAGGCGGTGCTTGCCGCATCGCTCTCGAACCTGATGAGTGCCGCGCTGGCCGGAATCATGCTGACGTTCTGACCGGGGCCTGTTAACGTTTGCCAGCTGGCTCCGACGGGCACCCATTTTGTTCAAAACAAGGAACGATGAACGTGATGTACTCTATGTACATTAGTGAAGAGAGACGCCGTAGTGGGCAAAATGGGACCCGTCCCTTCGGGTTGTCGTCGCAAATGGCCCCATGCTGCGTTGCTCGTCACTCATTTGGATTCACCAAACCACGCTTCTCGCGCCTTGCCTGGGGCCATTTGCGCCAGCAACGGAGCGATCGGGTAAGCGTTAGCAGGCCCTAGTGACACGCAAGATCATTATCGACTGCGACCCGGGTCAGGACGACGCGGTGGCGCTATTCCTTGCGATGTCGTCACCCGATGAGCTCGAGATCCTCGGCATCACGACCGTCGCCGGAAATGTGCCGCTCGCCCTTACGCAACGTAACGCGCGCATGATGTGTGATATCGCAGGCCATCAGGACATGGCCGTTTTTGCAGGCTGCGAAAAACCCATGGTGCGGGATGCAATAACGGCTGAAAATATTCACGGCAACACCGGCATCGATGGTGTCGATGTCTTTGAACCGCAGACGCCGTTGCAGGAACAGCATGCCGTCGATTTTCTGATCGAAACGCTGATGGCAGCCGCCGACGCGTCGATTACACTGGTACCGACAGGCCCGCTGACGAACATCGGCACGGCGATGCAAAAAGAGCCCGCCATAGTCGGCCGTGTGAAAGAGATCGTGATCATGGGAGGCGCGATGCGTGAGGGCGGCAACCGCTCGCCCTCGGCCGAGTTCAATATTCTCGTTGACCCACATGCGGCCAGGATCGTGTATTCCTGCGGCAGGCCGATTGTTGCCATGGGCCTGGATGTAACACACCAGGTTCTGTCGACGCGCGATCGAGTTGATCGCATACGCAAGCTCGACAATCCGGTGGCCGACGCAACGGCCGGGATGCTCAGCTTCTTCCATCGCTACGACACCAAGAAATACGGCTCCGAAGGGGCACCGCTGCATGATCCATGCACTATCGCGTGGCTACTCGAGCCGAGCCTTTTCGAAACACGTGAGTGCAACCTGTCCGTCGAAACCGAATCGGAGCTGACGATGGGTCACACGGCGGTCGATTTCTGGCATGTTACCGATCGGCCGCACAACGTAAACTGGACGTACGCCGTCGATGCAGACGGTTTTTATGCGCTGTTAAACAGCCGACTTTCCCGGTTCTGAGGCCCGTCAAGCATGCTATCCGTTGCTGTCATAGGCTCCGTCAACATAGATATCGTCGCACGTGTGTCGCGCCTTCCGGTGCCGGGCGAGACCGTCACGGGGGCAACGCTCAGCCGATTCCCGGGTGGCAAGGGCGCTAACCAGGCGCTTGCAGCGAAGCGTTTGGGCGCCGACGTTCGCCTGATCGCCTGCGTTGGCGACGATGCGTCGGCGGATGAGGCGCTCGAGCTGCTTCGTGAAGGCGGCGTTAACCTGAGCCAATGTCGACGCGTTGGGGATGCGACGACGGGTACCGCGCTGATTGCCGTTGCGCCGTCCGGCGAAAACCACATTGTCGTTGCGCCGGGCGCGAACCGCGCGGTGACACCTGAAGCCACGCAGGCAATCCAGGCGGACGCTCTTATCTGCCAGCTCGAGGTGCCGGTGCCCGTGATTGTCCAGGCCGCGCAGTCTTACAGCGGTTTCTTCTGCATCAACCTTGCACCCGCGGCCGAAATAGATGTGACGGTGCTGCAGCGCGCGGACCTCGTGGTCGTCAATGAGACGGAGGCAGACTGGTACGGCAGATCACTCGATGCTTGCCGAGGCGTGGTCGCGACCACACGCGGCAGTGGTGTCGCAACAATCGAACGCAACGGTGAAATCATCGCCGAAGCGACTCCTCCAACCGTAGACGTCGTCGATACGACCGGAGCGGGCGATACGTTTACGGCAGCGCTTGTGATTGCGCTTGTCGAACAGCAAGCGCCTGAAGAAGCGCTGCGTTTCGCTTGCGCTGCCGGTGCCGTCGCCACCACAAACATGGGCGCACAGCCGTCGCTTCCTGACCGGGAGCAGGTACTGGCGTACCTCTGATATCGTCCGTCGTTTAGTTTACTCGGCGCCGTCGGCTTGCTGGTCATTCTTCAGGTAGGGCATGCGGGCAAACTCGAGGCAGCGCTCATCGCCGAGACGCGGCAAGGCGCCCAGATGAAAACCGAGCAAGCCGTTCGTGCTGAGGCCAAGAAACAATCGCGTGTGCCCGACTTCCGCGAGCGTCAGCAACGACAGTTCACGCACCTTGCTGACACGGGCGAGAGCGCCCGGGTCGCTAAACTCGATATCTGAGATAAGCGCCGATGCATCTTTTGAGAAGGTCGTTTGTTCGACTGGATACGATAGCCGCCAGCGTGACGAATACCGGGGAACGAGTTTCAGCGAATCAATCGAGGCGGCGGTGACGGGGAGCCGGTCGTCATGCCCGCTGGGCAGACCGGCATCTTCGGCAACGGCGGCTGCGGGAAGCAGCGCGCCGACCAACAATAGCAGCATCAAGTTAGCTTTCTGCATGACCCGTCTCCCTACAGGCATGACGGCGTTTAACATAGCGTCGCATCGTTGCAGCGATATGTTCATACGCCTGCTTACTCTGACAGGATGCATTGCAGATTTCGTTTATCTGTGTCACGAAAATCGACCTCCGCCAGGCTCGTTGTTATGTAACAAGTCGCCGTGGCAGAATACGCGGCCGTAGATGTAGCCGCCGACCGAGGTCTCAACCATCGAAACTAAACCCATTGTCCCGAAGGTCATCGTTGACTCGTTCAGCGATTTCATGGAACTCGAGTCGTCCAGCGGTATTCTTCTGGTCCTCGCGGCCGTACTCGCGATGCTCGTCGCGAACTCGCCGCTGTCTCCGATCTACGATTCACTGATCGATCTGCCCGTCGGCGTACGGGTAGGCCTGCTGGAGATCGAAAAGCCGCTGCTGCTCTGGGTCAATGACGGACTGATGGCGGTGTTCTTCTTCCTCGTCGGCCTGGAACTAAAGCGTGAGGTAATCGAGGGCCAGCTGTCGGATCTCAGGAAAATTGTGCTGCCGGCGCTCGGGGCGTTCGGCGGGATGCTGGTCCCCGCAGCCATTTACATCTGGGTCAATCGGGGTGACAGCGTGGCGCTGCAGGGCTGGGCGATTCCGGCAGCAACGGATATCGCTTTCGCCCTGGCGATCCTCGCACTGCTGGGAAGCCGCGTTCCCCTGTCGTTGAAAATATTTCTCGTATCGGTCGCGATATTTGACGACGTTGGCGCGATCGTGATCATTGCCCTGTTCTATACCAGTGATCTGTCTGTCACCGCTCTCATAACCGCAGCGGTGTGCCTGCCACTGCTGTGGCTTCTCAATTGGCGCGGCGTGCTGGAGAAGACCCCTTACATACTCATCGGTATTGTCATGTGGATAGCGGTTCTGAAATCGGGTGTGCATGCGACGCTGGCGGGTGTGCTCCTGGCGATGTTTATTCCGATACGGGATGCCAGTAAAGAATGCTCCCCGCTGCACGACATCGAACACGATCTTCATACCGCAGTCGCCTACGGTATTCTGCCGATTTTTGCCTTCGCCAACGCTGGAATTCCATTGGGCGGCCTATCGTTCGATTCTTTTCTTCATCCGGTTCCGCTCGGCATTCTCTCCGGTCTCTTCGTCGGCAAGCAGCTTGGCGTTTTCGTTTTTTGTGGGCTGGGCGTGCTGACAGGCATTGCTCGCCTGCCAGAAGATATGCGCTGGGCGCATGTTTATGGCGCGGCCTTGCTCTGTGGGGTCGGCTTTACGATGAGTCTGTTCATCGGTTCACTCGCTTTCGAAGAGACCGGAGTCAACCTGCTGTTTGACGAGCGCCTCGGTATTATCGCGGGCTCGTTGCTATCCGGAGCCTGCGGCTATTTCGTCTTGAGGATGACGTTGCCAGATGCCTCTCGGCCGAGTTCCTGAGGTAGTTCGGCCCGCTAGCGTCCTTAATCTAATGTTAACCTGATGGCTCCAATTGGACTATTCAGTTATGGACTTCTATGCTCTCTGCATACTGCGCGATCGAATCGACCATTGTACGTTCGAGCGTATAATTGACCGACCTGCCAGAAAGACGGCAGTTCCGGTTTCGAAAGATAAGACGAAGAAGAAGCAAGTCAAGGTTGCCGACAATAAGAATGACGTCAAACTGTGGTCTCGTTCCGATCTGTCGAAGCTTGATCGTTTTACACGCCAGTATTGTCCGTGAGCATGATCAATTCAGGGGAGATACACATGAAATGTAACAAGCCAATGGTTATTGCAATCGCCTCATGCCTTACGGCATGCATGTGCACAACGACCGTTCTGGCGCAGGACGATTCTGCTTCGGATGAAGCCTTATTCGAAGAGATTACCGTTACGGCCACCAAGCGTGCGGAAAGCATTTACGATGTCCCTATGGCGGTCTCGGCGTTCAGCGAGGAGACCATCATGAAGCAGGGCATTACCGACCTGACGGATGTCGGTAAGTTCGTGCCAAACATGACCGTGACCGGTTTCTCGGCGGGCCACACGTCTTCAATCAATGTGTTTCTGCGCGGCATCGGCCTGCAGGATCACCTGATCACCACGGAGCCGGGCGTCGGTGTTTACATTGACGGTGTCTACCTTGGCCGCCAGGTCGGGCAGAACTGGAGCCTTGCCAACATCGAGCGAGTCGAGGTCCTGCGCGGACCACAGGGCACGCTTTATGGACGTAACTCCATTGGTGGTGCTATCAACATCATTACACGCAAACCTGGCGACGAAACAGGTGGTCGCGCGACGTTGACGGCTGGATCCCGTGGCCGATTGAACGGCGATTTCTATTGGAATACACGCCTGTCCGAGCAGTTCGCAGCGTCTATCACCGGGTCCTACATGAGCCGCGACGGTGTCGGCGATTTTCTCAATTTCGACGCTGGGGTCGAAGTCGGTGAGATGGAGGAATGGGCTGGTCGGATCGTGGGTAAATGGGATCCGACCGGAGACTTCTCCGTACTAATTGCCTACGACAAAAATGACGGGGAAGGCGGATTGCGCCCCTACACCACGTTGATCGACGAGGTTCCGACCGGACTGTTGTATGGAACCGGGGCGCGCAATACAGACGTTTCCGCGGACCCCTATGATAATGCCGGCGCGTTTTACTTCGATGAAAATGGGAATCTGGTGAGCCAGGCCAATGTGACCAACGAGGCAGATGGCTGGTCGATTACCGCCGACTGGGCCATGACGGACACCCTGTCGTGGAAACTGATCTATAGCGATCGCAGTTCCGAATACACGTCGGGCCTCGATGACGACAGCATTGCCTTCATCGGAGCGAGCGCGGACCCGACCGACCCGACCTTGGGCGTCCTGTTCCAGTATCCGGAAACCGGATTCGCGGACCAGAACTCAGCTGAGTTGCAGCTGTTCGGTGACTTCGACAAATGGGATTTCGTTGGGGGCGTGTACTATTTCGAGGAAGAGGGCGGCAACGACCAGAACCCCAACTTTTTTATAGGCGGGGCGGGCTCGCACCTGAACTTCCAGGAGGCAGAAAGCAAGGCGATATACGTCAACGCGGGATTTCAGGCCACGGATGATTTGCGGCTGTCTGCCGGACTCCGTTACACCGAGGACGAAAAGACGGCCTTCACCGATCTCATATTCAGCCTGATCCAGGAAAGCAACTCGCGCGACTGGGATGAGGTCAGCTGGGAAATCGCAGCCGCCTGGGACCTGAATGACCGCATCAACCTGTATGGCACCATTCAGAATGGCTATCAGTCCGGCCAGTACCCACCGCGGCCGTTCTGCCTGTTCGCCAACCTGGACTTCACTCAGCCGGGTAATGTCAGCACGCCAAATTGTTTCGTGGCCAACGACAATGTTACCGCGGTCAATTACGAGGTGGGCCTGAAAGGCAGGCCGATGGACAGGCTGAGCATGTCGATCGCCGTGTTCAACACCGAATACTCTGATTTGCCCTACCAAGTCAGCGACAATACCGGCGGTGGCTTCAACACCGTCAATATAGTCGTCGACCAGACCTCGACGGGTGTGGAATGGGAAGGTACCTGGATGCCGACTGACGTGTTCACGTTACATTCGGCCATCGGCTTCATTGACGTCGATATCGACAACCCCAACACGAGGATTGCGGCGCCCCTGACTCCGGAGTGGACCGCGTCGATCAGCCCGGAATTCACACAGTCGCTGCAGAATGGCGCCGAAATCGTCTGGCGCGCGGACTGGTCCTACCGGGATGAGATGTTTGGCCAGCCCTTTAATGATGTCCCGATCACCGATATCGACAGCCGAACGCTAATTAATTTCGATATCGCGTATCACGACCCCGACGGGCACTGGACGCTGGCGGCATACGGGCGCAATGCGACAGACGAGGAATATGACAACGCGCGCCTGCTACCGATCGACTATGTACTGCAGATTCTCAACAATGACCGCAGCGAGTTCGGGCTTCGCTACGTCCATAACTTTGATTGAGTCTTCATGACGCAGCTGCGATCTGCGAAGCCGACGGCCAGGAGAATCGCGTAGGAGCGGCTTTTAGCCGCGATTTGGGAATCCGACGGTCAGGAGAAACACGTAGGAGCGGCTTCCCCCTGTCGGGGACAATGCCAGCCGCGATTTGGCGGTCGCGGATAAAAGCCGCTCCCACGCGCCTACGATCCAGATGAATCCGCCAGTTCCTCCAGCATCCTTTGTGCCGACTGGCGGATCGACTCGTTGCTACCGATCTCTGTAGCTTTGGTCAGCGCCGTGCGGGCTTGCTCGACGTTGCCGCGCTGGCTGTTCACATACCCCAATGTCAGCCAGATCCTCTGGTGGCTCGGGTCCAACGCCACGCCGTCGTTGAGCCGACGCAGCGCCTCGTCCGAGCGGCCGAGGTAGTGCAGCGTCAGGCCGAGGTTGTTCAAGACCTCGCCGTTATTCGGGTCGATCGCCAGCAGCCGCTCATACAGCCTGGCGGCCTGCTGATATTGCTGCCTCGAAAAGAACGCATTCGCCTGTCGCGCCAGCTCGGCCGGATTATCGGATATCGACTCATCCACTACGCCCGGTGCAAGTCGCGAGAGGTCAGTTGTCGTGATGCCTTGCCATGGGCTTGCCGACGGGCTGATCGTCGCTGGATGCGCGCGAACAGGAGCCGGTTTCTGCTGG
>CAMYMR010000086.1 GCA_947259285.1 uncultured Woeseiaceae bacterium
TATTTCGCGCCATGGACCGTCAGCTGGTTCGGCAATCTGCCGGGCGATATACACTTAAGTACCGGGTGGGGCCGCGTCTTCATTCCGTTCTCGTCGATGACGATTGTCGGCATTGTGCTGACCGTGCTGGCGAATTCGCTGCGGCGCTAATCGGGCGCTCCTGCGCGCGGTGACAGGTATGCGTCGCTCGAAATCAGACTGGTGACCAGGTCCACCAGCCTGTCGTAATGGCTGCCGGGCCAGTACAGTCGGTCGCATCCCTGGCAGCGGGAAATCCGTCCGAGTCGGCCGCGCAGGCCCGCCGGCAGTTCGTCACGCACGGTGGCCTCGTCGACGGTCTCCAGCGTGTGGTTACAGACCATGCAGCGCGAAAAGACACGCACTGCGCTGTACAGATCGAGCGCCTCGACGACCTCTGCGATCTGCAGCCGTGGCTGCGTATTTCGCAGCCAGTAGCCGCGCGTCACTTCCTTGCGTTTGAGCAATCCCTTGTCCCGCGTCAGCAGGATGCGTCGTTCTTTACGGGAGATCGCCGCCAGCGTGAAGTCGTCGTAAGCGCGGTCGTAGCTGGCATCGAAGCCGAGCAAGCGCAGGTAGCGCGCGAGCTTGCCGAGGTGTACGTCCAGCACAAAACGCGATTCCCGCAATGGCCTCGGGCGCAGATGATTGATCGGCGTAATGTCGAGGCGTTCGAACACCGGGTAGACCGCAACGCGCTCACGACCTTTCAACAGGTGATCGAATCCCACCGACACGTCATCGACCAGGATCAGGTCGACCTCCGGATGCGGCACGCCGATGGCCTCGATGCAGTCCTTCACCGACGGCGTGCCGTTGAACGCAAAATCAAAAGCGACCTTGCGCCGTTGTGGTGGCAGAAAGTCATTCAGCTCTTCGTAGAACCGGAAGGTGCTGACGTGTCGGGGGTTGTCTGACATTGATTTGCCTGCGAATCGCAGACGGCATTATAAATTACCGCGAAGAGCCGCTAACCCGAGCACGCCCTTCACGCGACAATCCCCGCAGTACCGTAGGAGCGCGCCTTGCGCGCGACAATTTCCACGGCACTTCGGCAGTTCAACCGAGACGCTCAGCGCCGACGGACGCACGAAGTGCGAGCTGGCGTAGCCAGCGTTCCATTGATTCGAATCGACTTGTTGTCGATTCTCACCCTTCGGGCGCCTTCGGCGTCGTAGTTCGCTTGGCGAACTGCTCTGCCCCTGGCCACCAATTGTCCTGGCGACCAGGGCGGATGAATCCGAATTACTCGTACGTGTACTTGAGTCGTATGCCGAACGAGCGCGGCGCCAGCACGTTGGTCCGATAGTAACGAACGTTAGCGCCGCTCACCGTCTGGTTGTAGAGCGAGGTGTTGAACACGCTCGACTCCGTGTAATCGTCGAACAGGTTGTCGACGTACCCGGTGACTGACCAGCTTTCTGTTATGTATCCAACATTCAGGCTGGCGCGACCGTAGCTGTCCAGCGTCAGGCTGTTGCCGCGTGCGCCTGCCAGTGACAGGACATCGTCCTGCCAGGCATAGCCGGCATCCACGACGATCATGTTGCCGCCCGACATCTCGTGCGTGTAACTGCCGAATAACGAGAACTGCGTCTCCGGCGATCCAGGCAGCCGGTCGCCAGCCTCGCCATCCTCGAACGATGTCGCAAACCCGGGCGGCGAGATAGTACGTATCAGTGACGGCACGGCCGCGGTTAATTCGGCGCTCGTGTAGCTGAAGTTACCGCGCAAATTGAACTGGTCGTTCACTTGCCAGTTCGCTGCGGCGTCAAAACCTTTGGTCTCGGCGGCGCCGGCATTAACGGTGATGTTGGTGCCTGCGTTCACGGAGACCGACGCGACCTGCGGATCTTTCCAGTCGATGAAGAAGATAGAACCATTTACGGTAAGGTCGCCGTCCAGCCAGGTGGTCTTCATGCCGATTTCGAAATTGTCCACAGTGTCCGGGAAGAACTCACGCTCATTGATCTCGGCTATATCTCCGGGGTTCGGCCCGAACTGCTGACCCGGTGCCAGCAGACAAAGACCCTGGGGTCCCGGCACGAATATATCCGGGCAAGGGTCGCCGCCGTTGGATGCGCCGACTCGATAACCCTGGCTAAACGTGAAATAGGCCAGATTGCCATTGTCGAATTCGTACGACGTATTGAACTTGAACAAATCGCCGTCGAACGCCTGGTTAAGGCTCAGCGGCAGCCGGTTCCCGAGTTCGCTCAGCGGGTACGGCGCGGGGAAGTCGGCAGGGTCTTCGAAGTACGGGAATATGGTTTCGTTCGCCTCGTCGAACTCATAGTCGTAGAGTCGGAGACCCAGCGTGACGCTCCACCGGTCCGAAATGTCGTAGCCGACTTCACCGAAAATTGCCTTTTCCGTCAGCCTGGTCCGATCGGCTTCGAAGTATTCGAGATCATTGAGGTCCGTCCGGAAGCCGGCGAACGCGCCATAGCCGGGCGTGAATTCCGAAGAAAGCGCATCGTACTCGTTCCTGTTGTAGAAGGCGCCGACGATCCAGTTGAACGGTCCGTCGCCGGTCGATACGAGGCGGAGTTCCTGGTTGAAGGTCTCCGTCTCCTCGTCTTCGAACGTGAATGCCGTAAAGGTCGGGAAGAGCTCATAGCTGTACTCGAGCGTGATCAGCAAGTCCGTCTGATCGCGCTGACCGGCCTCTTCCACGCTGCCAATTCCGGTTGCGGAGGTCAGCTCCGCGAAACCGAGGTCGGCAATGACTTCCAGCGCCAGCAGGTCGCTGTCGCGATCATTCGGCTCGACCACGCGGAACGGAGAATCGTACTTGCCGGCAGGCACGGTGCCGCGTCGGCCCGAAACGTTGCGGCCGCCGTGTTCGGTCTGCTGGAAGTAATACGTGAGTGTTGCGTCGATCGAATCCGTCGGGCTCCACCGGGCTGCGAATCGTCCCGAGAGCGCTTCTTCTGTATTGGCGTCTTCCACCGGACTGAAGTTCGCGGCGCGCGCCGCCGAATCGGCGAAATCCGGGTCGGGCTCCGACACGCCAGGCTGCTGAACGACAAACGGGTAGTTAATGAACCCTTTGTCGTCATACCGGTCGACAGAACCACGAATCGCGAACTGCTCGGATACCGGCAGGTTGAACGTAAAGCCGATATCGGAGCTGACTCCGTCGCCCTCCGAATAGGCGAAGGCGTCGGCGCGCACCTCGAAGTAGGTGCCATCGAAATCCGGTTTCTTCGGAATGTATCGAATAGCCCCGCCCATCGTACCGGCGCCATACAGCGTGCCTTGAGGCCCGAGCAGCACTTCCACGCGCTCGAGATCGTTGAGCCGCAGGTCGACATACAGTGGGATCTCACCGACGTAGGTCGCGACGGTGCCACCGCCATTTTCCTGTCCGAATGAGTTGGAGATGGGCTCTGCATTGAGGCCGCGCACAATGATCCTGTTACCGTCACGGCCGCCCTGGTCGACCACGTTGATGCCCGGCACGTAAGACGCCATTTCCGACAGGTCATCGAAGCCCTGCTGCTCGATCTGGGTGCCGCCGACCGCGGAGATGTTCACGGGAATATCCTGCACGGACTCGGCGCGGCGTGTCGCCGTGACGACGATCTCTTCGACCTGGGCAAATACCGGCGTGGCAATGCTGGCGCTGGCCACGGCCACCCCGAGTGACACGGCGGATCTCCTGAATCTCTTCGTTGACTGCTTGCCGCGCCTGCTGCAGCGTGTCTTCTTACTCATGACGACCCCCTGTCGCTTGTTCGTGATCTGCTATGTTGTTGCCATACGTTTATCACAAAATCGAGTGATCGGCGACTCGGTGCGGGATGAGTTATTGTCGAAACCTGTCAGATGTTGTGGCACCCCAGCTTAAGACGGACAATGGCAGCGATGGACAAGGCGATGCGAAAGGGGCTGGCTGATATTGCAGCCCGTCGATTCGAGGCCGCGCATGCGGACGCGATTCAGCGTATCCGCAGCGATGTGAACGACCCGATCCCGTATTACCTGCTTGCCCGAATCGCACTGGAACACCAGAACTACCTGAAGTCTGGCGAGTTGTTCGCCAAAGCCCGATCGCTCGAACCGGGCGAACCGCTGTATGTCGCGGGTCACGCGGAGTACCTGGTTACCGTGGGCCAGCAGGTAGAAGCAATGCGACTGGTCGGCACGATGGTCGGCGAGGACATTGACGATGCGATCACCGCCGATACGATTGGCGTCGTCTATTCGCGCACCGGGTTTCATGAAAAAGCCATTCCGTTCTACCAGCGGGCCGTCGAACTCGACCCGAAGCCTGCCAATTTTCATTACAACCTCGGCGCCGCGCTGCAATTTGCCGGTAAGTTCGAGGCGGCCGAGTCTGCCTACAAGGCAGCGATCGAACGCGAGGCAGATTCGTACCGCGCTTACTCGGCGCTGGTGAGCTTGTCGCGGCAGACTCCGGAGAAGAACTACCTGGCGAAACTCGAAAACTTGTTCGAGGAACACAAGGCGGATCCGGACAAGGCCCTCCATATCGGGCATGCACTTGCGAAGACACTCGAGGATCTCGACAACTACGAAGAGAGCTTCGACTGGCTGGTGCGCGCCAAGCGCGGCAAGCGTGCCGCGATCGGGTATCGGCCGGATACGGATCTCGAACTCTTCGCCGCGGCGGCTGAGACGGTCGACGTATCGGTCGCGTCTGACGATGCGTGCTCGGCTGCGTCACCCATCTTTATCGTGGGCCTGCCGCGTACCGGCACGACGCTGGTCGACCGAATCCTATCGAGCCACCCGGAGGTTGTGTCCGCCGGCGAATTGAATGCCTTTGCAGGCCTGGTGAAGGCGAGTGCAGGGTCATCGTCAAACCTTGTGCTCGATACCGAGACGCTCCGCAACGCGGTCGGCGCTGACATGGTGCAGGTCGGACATTCGTATATCGAGGAGACCCGGCGCCTGGCACGCGGCGCGGATCGCTTCACGGACAAGATGCCGCTCAACTTCTTCTACGTCTGGCTTATTCACCGCGCACTTCCCAATGCAAGGATCGTTGCGTTGCGCCGCGACCCGATGGACAGCTGCCTGTCCAACTTCCGCCAGCTATTCGCCACCGGCTTCTCGTACTACAACTATTCGCTCGACATCGATGATACGGCGGCGTATTACGAGCGTTTCGACAAGCTCCTCGCCGTCTGGCGGCGCTGCATGCCGCCGTCGCGTTACGTTGAGCTGCGATACGAAGACATCGTGTGTGATCAGGAAAACCAGACCCGCAGGCTGCTGGATTTCTGCGACCTCTCCTGGAACGAGGCCTGCCTGCGATTTCATGAGAACGCGGCGCCCGTTGCGACAGCGAGTTCGGTGCAGGTCCGACAACCGCTGTACACTGGTTCCATTGGCCGCTGGAAGAAATACGGCGACCGGCTTGATAGTCTTCATCGCAGGCTTAATAAAAAGAAAAACGCATGAACGTCGAGTCCGAAGAATTTGCGACAGAGCCGGTGCCGCCGGAGCACAGGGTAGGCTGGGTTCGGGTCGGACTGATTAGCGCCATGGTGGCGTTCTCGTTGCCCACATTCGTCACCGGTGCGGAGATCTACCTCGCTATAGACAATACGCGCGCCGCGCTGTCGGTACTGATCGGCTGCGGAATGCTCACGCTCATCGCATCGATCTGCGGTTCGATCGGCTCGCGGACACACCTGAGTTCCTACATGCTCGCGCGGGTCGCGTTCGGTACTCGGGGCGCGGCGCTGGTGAATATCGCGTTCGCGATTTCCCTGCTCGGCTGGTTCGGGGTCAACATCGACCTCTTCGGTGGCGCGTTGTTGCGGTTGCTGCGGGACACGCTGGGCCTTGCGGCTCCTGTCTGGATGGTCGAGATGTTTGCGGGTGTCGTGATGACGATCACGACGATTTACGGTTTCAAGGCGATCAACACGCTATCGATGTTGCTGGTGCCCGTGATGATGGTGGTGACGGCCGTGCTGGTAACGAAGGCACTTGGTATTCGATCGTTCGATGACACGTTTGCGGCAGCACAGTTGTCGCAAATTTCTTTCGGTCACGCGGTCTCCTCCGTGGTCGGTGGCGTGATTGTCGGCGCAGTCATCATGCCGGATATCACGCGGTTCATTCGTCACTGGCGCGGTGCGGTGTACACGGCGCTCCTTTCCTACGGCCTGGTGCAAGGCATCGTCATGACCTCGGGTGGTCTCGCCTCGGACGTCCTCACGAATGACGATTTCCTGGATGTTCTGATCGTGATGGGTATTAGCTGGGGCGCATTCGTCATCGTCATTGCCGGTAGCTGGGTGCTCAACTCGCTGAATCTGTACAGCACGTCGCTCAGTATCGAAGCCACGTTTCCGAAAACCGAGAACAAGCTGCTGATCGTTGCGCTCGGCGCGCTCGGAACCATTGCAGCGTTCATGAATATCCTCGATTACTTCCTGACCTTCCTGTTCTACCTCGCAATCGTATTCGTGCCCGTGGCAGGCGTGATCGCCGTGGACCATTTCTTCGCCAGGCCGTCGGCTTATTTCGAGAATCTCAAGGCGGCCGAGCGCCTCATTTCGCCGCTGGCGCTGATCGCCTGGGCGGCCGGCAGTGTGGTGGCGCTGCTGGGTGCGGAATCGATCATTACCCTGACAGGCATCGCCGCACTGGATGCGGCGCTCGTCTCGGCACTGAGCTACGCGATCCTGAGCCGTTTCGATAACGCGCGGCAGACCGTGCGCTCCGAGGGGTAGCTGATATGTTGCGAATCGGTATCGATGTTGGCGGCACGCATACCGATGCTGTACTGCTCGATGGCGATGAGGTGGTTGCATCGACCAAGGCATTGACGTCGGCCGACGTCGTCACCGGCATCATGGACGCGCTCGAGACGATCCTCGCGGAGCGCAGTGGCGTGGAGGACTCGATCGAAGCCGTGATGCTCGGCACAACCCAGTTCACGAATGCTGTCATTGAGCGTCGTGAGCTTGCGGAGGTGGCGGCGATCCGGATAGGAAAACCGTCGGGCGACGGCCTGCCGCCGAAGATCGGGTGGCCCGACGATATTGCAACATGTCTCGGAGACAACGTGTATACGGTTCGTGGCGGCTATCTTTACGACGGCTGGCCGCTTGCGGAGCTGGACGACGGGGAAATCGATGCGGTCGTCAAAGACCTGGTAAGAAAGAACGTAGGGGCCGTCTCGATCTCGTCAGCATTCTCACCGATGAATGCGGAACCGGAACTGGAAGTGGGCAGACGTATCCGCGCCGCTTTGCCGGATGCGAACATCACGCTGTCTCACAAGATTGGGCGGCTCGGCTTACTCGAACGCGAGAATGCCGCGTTGCTGAATACCAGCTTGCTGCGGTTTGCTGACAACGTCGTTTCTTCGTTTGTCGACGCGATTCGGCAACGCGGTCTTACGTGTCGGTTCTTCGTCAGCCAAAACGATGGCACCTTGATGGATGCCGAGTTTGCGCGTCAGTTTCCAGCGCTGACTTTTGCATCAGGTCCAACGAACTCGCTGCGTGGTGCCTGCAAATTGACCGGGCTGAATGACGCCATCGTCGTGGATATCGGTGGCACTACGTCCGACATTGGCGTCTTGCAGGACGGGTTTCCGCGCGAGTCGAACGTCGTCATCGAGGTCGGTGGTGTACGAACCAATTTCCGCATGCCCGACATTCTCGCCATCGGGCTGGGCGGTGGCAGCCGGGTCGAGGACGGCGGCAAGCAGGTCGGACCGCGGTCGCTGGGTCACCGGCTGGTCAAAGACGGATTGATCTTCGGCGGTGACACATTGACCGCGACGGATATTGTGGTGGCCGGCGGTGGCCCTGCGATCGGCGACACGTCACTCGTCGCCGATCTCGACAAGAGTATCGTGGCGACGGCCAAGGCCCGGATAACGGAAATCCTGAATCTCGGCATCGAAAAGATGAAGCCCAGCAGCGATCCGCTGCCCGTCATATTGGTTGGGGGAGGCGCAATCCTCGTGACGGAAAAACTGGCGGCTGCATCGGAGATGCTAAGTCCTGAGCATGCCGGTGTCGCGAATGCCATAGGCGCGGCTATCGCACAGATAGGCGGCGAAACGGAACGACTGGTCTCGTACGAAAAAACGAGCCGCAACGACGCTATCAGGGAAGTAACCGCCGACGCGACGAAGCTGGCCGTGACCGCGGGCGCCGATAGCGCCACGATCCGTGTCGCCGACGTCGAGGAGACGGCGATCTCGTACATGGCGGGGAGCACGACGCGACTGCGGGTGAAGGTTGTCGGTGATATCGCCGGTCTTTCGAGCGGAGCGGCGGCAGGGACGGCCCCATGAAGCTTGGACGTGAGTCACTCGATGATCTTTCTGTTGGTGCGGTTTTTCTTGCAACCGGTGGCGGCGGCGATCCCTACGTATCCTATCTCGCGACGCAACGGGTTCTGGACGAGTGCGGGCCCGTCGAACTGCTGTCAGTCGACGATCTGGATGACGACGCGTACGTCGTGACCATCGGCGGAGTCGGCGCGCCGTCCGTCAGCCTTGAACTCTTGCCATCTGTAAACGATGCCGCAGTCGCTTTGGAGACTTTCGAGGAGCACGTGGGGCGCAAGGTGGATGCCGTCGTGTCCTTCGAGGTCGGCGGCGGTAATTCGATGATCCCGATCATCGCCGCTGCGAAGAAGAACATTCCCGTGATCAACGGCGATGGTATGGGACGCGCGCTGCCCGAGGCGCAGATGATGACGTATCCGATTGCAGGTGTCGCGCCGACGCCGGCGATCGCGCTCGACTACGCAGGAAATGTCGCAACGTTTTCCACGGATTCAACAGCCACGTATGAGCGCCATGTGCGCAATATGGCGCAGGCGATGGGTGGCATGATCATGACGGTCGAGCATCCGATGACGGGTGCGCAACTCAAGAAGTCGATCGTTCCGGATACCATCTCCTTTTCGATAGAAATCGGGCGCATACTCCGTGAGTATCGCGGCAACGCGCAGCGCATTTTTCATCCCCTGAGTGAAGCGTTTGCGAAGTCCCTGTACGGGAACCTGTTCCACCTCTACACAGGCAAAGTCGTCGATTACGCGAGTTCTGTTGTGGGCGGATACGACATCGGACAGGCTGTGATTGAGGCGTTCGACAGCGACGCACCACCGCTGACGATCAATGTGAAGAACGAATACCTGGTCGCCCGGGTCGGAGAACAGGTCGTAGCTTCCGTGCCTGATCTGATCACGGTGCTCGATTACGAAACGTCGACACCCATCAATGCAGAACGGCTCCGTTACGGTCAACGCGTCACGGTGTATGGCGTCGGTTGCCCCGAATACTATCGTCAGCCCAATGCACTGGCCGTGGTGGCGCCACGTTGCTTCGGCTTCGACTTTGACTTCGTCCCGATAGAAGAACTCGTGCATGCTCACTGCGCGCTGAATTCGGAGTTTGCGTAGGATTTGCGGGTGTCAGCTACGCATCGTCGTAGCGTCTCAATGTCGTTGCGGCGGTAGTGACGGCCACGCGTACCACACTTGCAACCGACATCCACGGACTAAACTGACCAATCGATTGGGAGCCGCTTCCAGCCGCGATATATCCCGATGCTGGGGAGCCCGCCCTGCGCGCGAAAATCCCCACAACGCCGTAGGAGCGCGCCCCAGCGCGCGACAATCTCCACAATGCTGTAGGAGCACGCCCTTCACGCGCCAATCCCCGCAAACCCGTAGGAGCGCGCCCCAGCGCGCGACAATCCCCGCAATGCCGTAGGAGCACGCCCTTCACGCGCCAATCCCCGCAAACCCGTAGGAGCGCGCCCCAGCGCGCGACAATCCCCACAAAGCCGTGGGAGCGCCATCCTGGCGCGAATCCGCCACCAAAAC
>CAMYMR010000087.1 GCA_947259285.1 uncultured Woeseiaceae bacterium
AAGTGCCGCCGGGCGTGCGATCGGCGTGGGCGCAGTACACGGTCCGCCCGCGTGAGGGTCAGCGCGAGACCTGCCTGCAGCGGCTAGCCGACAATGGCGTGCCTTCCGCGATCTACTATGGCAAGCCGCTGCACCTGCAGCCGGCATTCGCGCACCTGGGAGGGCGCGAAGGGCAGTTTTCGGTGGCTGAGCGCTGCGCGGCATCAGTGTTCAGCCTGCCGATGCACCCTTATTTGCGTCCGGAGGAAGTTGACGCGGTCGCAAATGCCCTGCTGAAATGATGTTTCGGCGGTGATGGTGAGGGTTTCGGCATCGGTATCTGATTTGAGCGCCCGTATTCCAATGAATGACGAAACAGCAGCACTCGGCCTGGGTTTCAAGGGCGAACGCACCTACATCCAGGGCGGTGATATTTACAATGCCATCGCGACAGCGATCGCGATCGCCGACCCGACGACGTTTGTGGAGCATCTGGCGTTTCGCCAGTTCGCGCGGCGAGACTGTGACCTGACCTGGGTAAAGCCCGATGACGGTGCCGTTCTGATTGCCCAGGGGCGGTCCAGGAGCAAGGATGGCCCGCGTCCGTTCTGGGTTATCCAGTCGCAACGTGACGCGGTTGGCCGCAGGCCATTCGATGAGGACAGCATAACGGATGCGGCGGTCAGCGCCGGGAACGAGATCTGGTCGCAGCAGCGATCGGCCTATACGCCTATCGAAGAGATCATAGCGCTCACCAAGCGGCTCGCTTACGAGTTGACACCTGAAGTCGATGGCAAATGGGTATTCGGGCAGATCGACCTTGAGGGCCCGCTGCCCACAGCCTATGAGAAAATTGCGATCGTGCAGAAGAATCTGATTGCCGGCAGGTTCAGCGTCAATGAAATCACGATAGACGAAACCGAAGTCGGCAATATTCGTTTCATTACAGGTGCGCCTTGATCGGAATAAATTCAATAGCCGTCTATCTGCCGACAGAGTCCATAGACAACGTCGAGCAGGGCGCCGCCTTTGGCGAGACAGAAGATTTCATCAGGAGAAAGATCGGCGCGACGAAATTGACGAGGAAAGCGGAAACGCAGGAGACATCGGATCTTGCCGTCGCGGCCGTCGAAGCCCTCACCGCGAGCAGCGGTCTGCGAGCCGATCAGATCGACGCACTTGTCGTTGTGACGCAGAATCCCGATGGCTCCGGGTTGCCGCACACGGCCGCGATCGTCCAGAGCAAGCTGGGATTGAACGAGAACGTGGCGGCCTTCGATGTGTCACTTGGCTGTTCCGGCTTTGTTTATGGCCTGAGTATCTTAAAGGGACTCATGCGCGAAACGGGCCTGGAAAATGGCGTGCTGATTACCGCCGATCCCTACTCCAAGGTGCTCGACCCGGAAGACAGGGTTACGTCACTGCTGTTCGGCGACGCGGCGACGGCGACCTGGTTGTCGGCTGACGCCGCATGGCAGATCGGCAAGCCTTTGCTTGCGACGGACGGAAGCGGAGCCGACAATCTCCGGGTTTGCGGTGGCCGGCTCGAAATGAACGGCAGGCAGGTGTTCAATTTTGCTGCGCTGCGAGTGCCCCCGCAGATCAACGCGCTTCTGCAGGCCGAGAATCTGGATCCTGAGGACATTGACGTTTACTGCATTCATCAGGGCAGTGCTGCGATCGTTGACGCCGTCTCCCGGCGATTCAGGACCGTCAAGGACCGTTTCATCCTGGATATGGACGAAACCGGCAATACCGTTTCCTCAACGGTGCCTATATTGCTCTCCAGGTTTATGGACAAGCCAGGCGTCAGCCGAATCCTCATCAGCGGATTCGGTGTCGGCTTGTCATGGGCGTCTTCGATTCTAACGAAAAGGACATAACATGCTCTCGAAAGCGCAGATTGAGGAGGCGATGCAGAATGCAGGCCTGGCGGTCGAACTGCCGTCTCCGATTCCGACCCATACGCCGTTTACCGATCTCGGGCTGGACAGCCTGGACATCTATAACGTGTTTGTTGAGCTCGAGGTGCTGACCGGTATCCAGGTTCCGGACAATGATGTCGAGGGTCTGCAGACGATTGATAGCATACACGACTACTTTGCAGCAAAAGGCTAGTGACAACGGATTACCGTTATCGCCGTTTCCGTGACGGCGACGCCGCCAGCATAAATGGCCTTTACGAGGAGATTACCGGCAGGCGGCGCACGGTGTCCCAGTTCGAATGGCAATGGCTGAAGGCCCCGGGGGGCATTGCCGAAATCTGGCTCATTGAAGCGATGGTTGCCAACAGGGAGCCGAAGCTGATCGGCCATCACGGGATCATGCCGATACGATTCACTAACGGCAAAGATGACCTGCTGTTTGGCAAGACGGAAAATACCATGGTGCTTCCGGATTATCGGTCCCGGATTCTTTATCCTCGCTTCGAGAAACGATTTGCCGCCGAATACGAAGGACGGTTTGATGCCTTGTTCTCAACCACTGGTCCGCGCGAGGCCATCAGGCAGCGACGCGCCCTGGGTTACCGATTCTCTGCCACATGGACAAGAGCACGATTCCCGACGAGCAAGGCTGCTATTGCTCGACTTCTCTTTGGCGCCGTACTGCACAGGGTATTCGGGTTTCGGGCACGGGCGGCCGAAGCCGGACGTGTCGCGGACAACGTCATCAAGGTTGCCCGGGCCGGGACGCCGCGGTCATTGAGAGCTCTGAGCGACGACGAGGCAGCCAAAGACGACTTTTTTGCCGTGTTCTGGCCGCGATACAGGTCGCGTTACGGACTGACGCCCCGACGAGACCGGGAAGACCTGAACTGGCGCTTCTGGTCCAATCCTTATTCGCGGCATATCACCCTGGTTAGCGATGGCACTGCGGACGATATGGGTTACGTGATCATCAAGAGGAGCAAGACGGCGCGACGCTCGGTACTGATAGAGGACATTGTACCCGGCGATCCAGACGAGTCCGGATTCGCCCGGCTGTTGGAATCGGCATTGTCGTGGATGCGCGAAAATGGCATCGCCTGGGCGGATTTCTCGACGACCACCGATTCCGGGGTCGCGGCCAACCTGGCCGGCGCTATGAGCCCGCGGAATATATACAATCACAGATTGTTGTCACGTTTCCGCAAGGATTCGATCGCGCAAATGCCGCGCAAGATTACAGCGAACGGCAGAGCGGCGGGACTCGATACGGTTGGGTGGTATGTGACGCCCATGTTGTCCGAGGGCCGCAGCGACTGACCAGGTACCCGCGCAGCCACCGAGCGGCGCATCCTGCGCATTCTGGCCGGGTCCGCCGCTTCTATCGGAACACAGGCGCGTAAGGTGCGCCGGCAAATATCTGGCGCTAGAGAGCGGTGTCGATGAACTTTTCATACCAAAGTTCCAAAGCAACCAGGTGCCACAGCTTCGTGGCATCGCGTTGACCCTGCTTGTACTCGGTGTGCCACTTCCGGACCGCATCACCACTGATCGTGTCGCGGCGCGCCAGGGCCGGCAATTTAGCGTCTACCAGGTCGTGCAGAGGCCCTTCGAGCCACTGTCGAACCGGCATCGAAAACCCCTTTTTCGTCATCGCAAGGCACTCCGGCGCGATGTATTTTTTTGCGACTTCCCGCAGCACGAGCTTTTGTACCTTGCCGTCTTTCTTTAGGTGACTCGGAATACGAAAGGCGGCCTCGACAAGCTCGTGGTCCAGGAAGGGAAACCGGCCCTCAATGGAATTCGCCATGGTGAACTGATCGATTCTGTGAACATGATGGTTACCTATGTAATTCATCAGGTCCATGAAGCTCAAAGCCTCGATATCGTCCTCGAACTCAATGCCGTCGGCATACTCATCGTGAACGAACTCGATACTGTCCCATTGTAATGCCGCTTCGTCGGCGAACAGTTCGCGGAGTTCGTTGTCAGAATTGCGCCTGAACAGGAACGAATGCAGGCGATCAGCGGAGCGGATGTGCGAGCTTTCGGCCAGCAACCTCAACCGGCCACGCAATGTGGCGGCGAGTGGCCGCAGGAACGGCCCCATTCTGCGAGCGGTTCTCCAGCGGTCCAGGTTTCTGTACCAGGAATAGCCGGCAAACAGTTCGTCCCCGCCGAGGCCATTGAGTATTACCTTGACGCCATGGCCGGCCACGACCTCGGAGATGACGTGATTTGCGGCAAATCCATAATACGGCTCTTCGTAGCCTGCAACCCATTGATCCAGCCTGTTCAGGGCCGCGGAAGCCTGCACGCGGTGAACGACATGTTTCATGTCATACATGCGGGCAGTCGCAGTGGCCTGCGCTACTTCGTCGAGTTCGGGCGCCGTTTCCTCGAATGCCAGTGTGAAGGCCTCGATGCCGGGATGGACGGTCGATGCGATTGCCGAAATCGTGGTCGAGTCGATGCCCCCACTCATGAAGGTGCCGACCGGAACATCGGCAATCAGGCGCCGCTCGATGGACGCTCGCAGTTGCTCCTCCAGCAGGTCCACCGCATCGCCTCGCGTCATCGCGCGGTCCTGGCTGCCAACGGGAATGGACCAGTAGCGCTGGCACTGAATGTCTCCGCTTTCGTCGACCAGCATCCAGTGCGCCTGCGGCAGCGCCCGAATTCCCTTGAACGCGGTTTTCGGGCGAGGTGCGATTCCATAGGCCATCGCAAGATACAGTCCCTCCGGGTCAGGCCCGCGCTCACACAAGCCGGATGCCAGGACTGTCTTTATATCGGAGGCAAAGATGAAATTGTCGCCGCTAACGCTGTAGTAAAACGGCTTGATGCCAATCCTGTCTCGCGCGCAAAACAGCTGTTTTTTCGAGTTGTCCCAGATCGCGAATGCAAACATCCCGTTAAAACGATCGAGGCAGCGCGGGCCCCACAGGGCAAAGGCGTTGATCAGTACTTCCGTGTCACTGTTGCCATGTAGAACCACGCCTTCTCGCTGCAAGTCTGCAGCGATTTCGCGGAAGTTGTAGATTTCACCATTGAAAATAACCCAGTGCCGGCCGTCCGCCGTGCACATCGGTTGGTGACCGAATTCGCTCAGGTCGATGATGCTGAGGCGCCGATGCCCGAGAGCCAGGATTCCGGACCCCGCCGCATTGATATGCTGCGTCGGGAAGCCGGGAGGAGCATTTTCATTGGACGGCAGGAGTGCGGAATCGTCTCCGTAGAAGGTATCCGTTACGCCGCCCGCACCGACCAGCAGGTAACCCTCGTCGTCCGGGCCGCGATGCGCCATCCGCTTCGTCATGGCCTGAACCGGACCGGCGAGCGATGCAGCGGCGTGACGCAGGTTGAGTATGCCGGCAATTCCGCACATTTCATTAATTCCTCGGGTGCTTGGCCGCGCGCTGAATCAAGTAAAAGTAGAAGGAGTAGATCGCAATCTCGTTGAGCACAAGGGCGACGAGGAAGGTGCGCAACGACCCCGAGTATGCGCCCACCGTCAACACCGCGCTCGTGCTGATAAACGCTGTGATCTTCCAGACAGCTCCATACTGGTTGTTGTTAGTTGCGCCCAGCGTGCTGCTCAATGTCGAGGAGACAAACTTGAAAATCAATGCAAATGCCAGGATTCGGGAAATCTCACCCGCTTCGCGCCAGTTTTCACCGAATACGAATGCGAATATCGGTGGCCCCCAGAAAATAAAGGCGAGGGCAGCAGGGGCTGACACGCCGAACAGGACCATCGCGGCCTTATAGACGTACCCGACGACGTCCTGCCGGTTGTTAGCGAGCTCGACAACTTTCTTGAGATTGACACGGGATACCGAAGCGGAGACGACCGACAAGGGGGCGCTCAGGACGCGAATCACGAGCGCGAAGTAGCCTGCCATTTCCGAGGAGAAAAAGGCGACGATAAAAAATACCGGGAGGTTTGCGGTAACCCCGTCGAGAATCCCCGTGCTGGCGTTGTAGAGTGGGAAGCCGCGGAAACGGCGAGCCAGGATTTTCTTTCGAGCCGACCACGCTACAGGGACGCCGCGTAAAAAGTCCCGCTGCAAATAGAGCAGGTACAGCAACGACATTGCAACGCCGACCAGATTGCCGACGATAAGCCCGGAAAACGGTGCACCGGTGAATCCCAGGGCAATATTCACGCCTGCGATTGTTGTCGCCTGGACGACGGAGGAGCGAGCAATGTCGCTGTATCGACCGACCCGGTTCGCCGCGTAGGTCGTGGCATTGAAGATCCCGACTCCGAACAGAGTCAGTGGCGCAACAAGCGCCCAGTCGCCGAGTTCAGAGAATATGCCCGGGGCAAAGTCGGCCTCGAGAATCGCTGTAGTCAACAACGCCAGAGTTGCGCACAGGAACACGCAAAACCAGAGAGCGACAGCGTAGAGTTCCCGGGCGGAGCGGTCTGCGCGGGGCAGCATGAGAGCGACCTCGTACCGCCCCGTCGCCGCCGGTGTCAGGCTGCTCACCAATGCAAGAAATGTTGCGTACAGCCCGAAAGCCTCGGGGGGGTAAAGGCGAGTCAAGACGGGGCTCGCCAGTACCGCAATCGCCTGAGCCGTTGCGGTTCCGGTGGCCAGGATGGCAGCGCTCCGGACCAGCTGACTTTGGCGGGCTTTCTCGAGCAATCGCAAGATCAGGAGGGACTCTGTGGGTTCGAAAAAATTGGTGGGCCAAACATCGCACGAGGCGGCAGGCGACGGGAGAGCATTCGTGCCTGTGTCCGGGTAGTGTGTTCTGAATCAATAATATACTGTTCGCGACAGACCAGGAAAATCCGTAGGCCACGCGGGCCGTGTCAATCGCCATTCTACGCAATTCAATGTATCCCGATTACTTCTTCGATGAGCCGCATCCTCTGCATACTTGTACGCATCATGGGACGGCAGGGCCGTAATGGCTAAGTTACAGGTTCGTCATCCGCCGGGGTATTCAGCCGAACGCCGCTACTCGTTCGATGTCGTACTCGGAGAATTCCTGGGCGTATCCTTCGAGACAGTCGCCGAGGACAGGCAGGACGTCCTGATCACGTTGCAGTCCGGCGAACCTCGAGGCGAGTTGCGGATTGCGGACGTTCTCTTCTGTACGGAGCGGGCTTCCTGGCTGACGGCAGAATCGCTGCCGGCCTTGCCGCTGCGCCGGTGGGAGGTGCCGGACGCATTTGTTCCGCGTGGCCGACTTTCGGGTGATGCTGTTCCAATCCTGTATTCCGGCGATAAACAGGAGCAGGGCCTGTTGCAGTGGTCGGATCTGCAGATTTCGCTGGACCTTGATCTCTTCGGATCCGCGTTCGCCCTGCTCAGCCGCTACGAGGAGCATTGCCCGGGTTTGAGGGATTCCCATGGACGGTTCCCCGCGGCGCGTTCGATGCTGGCCGCGAGCGGCATGCTCGAGCGCCCCGTGGTCAACGACTACGTCGAGATCCTCCGCAGGTGTTTAGAATTGCTTTTCCCCGGCATTGCGACACGCCGGCACAGTTACCGGCCACGGCTCAGTCACGACGTCGACAAGGTCTTCATGACGCGCGGCAAGGGGTGGCACTCCGTGCTGCGAAACTCTCTTGGCGACGTGGTGCGGCGGCGAGACCCGTCTCTCGCGGCCAGGCGGCTCATCGCGAGAGCGCACTCCGGCCACGGAAGTTACGGTTACGAGCCCACCAATACCTTCGACTACATCATGGACTGCAGCGAGCGCAAAGGCATCAGGAGCTGCTTTTACTGGATTGCTGCAGATGGCCCGGGAAAATTCGATCCGGACTACAGCCTCGATATGCCCTGGATCCGGGATGTCATCAGGCGGATCGCGGAGCGCGGACACGAGATCGGGCTGCATGGAAGTTATTTCTCGCACGACCGGCCTGAGCAGCTAAAGACCGAGCTGGCACGACTTGTGGAAACGGCTGAAAATCTGGGCGTAAACCAGGAAGGGTGGGCTGGGCGGCAGCACTATTTGCGCTGGGATGCCGGTTCGACCTGGCGGTACCTGGATGCGGCAGGGCTGCGCTACGATTCGACGTTGGGGTTTCCTGAATCCACGGGGTTCCGCTGTGGCGTTTGTTACGAGTACCCGGTATTCGACCTGTACGCAGGGCGGCAATTGCAGTTGCGGGAAAGGCCCCTGGTCGCAATGGACGTATCGCTACTCGGTGATGCGTATATGGGACTTGGTGCAAGCGATGCGCTCGAGCGCATCCGAGAACTTTCAGACCAATGCCGCCGCTTTGGCGGCGAATTCACGTTGCTCTGGCACAATGACAGACTCGTGCATGCGCGTGACAGGCGGCTGTACGAGAAAATCCTGAACGTCATATGCGATTAGGGTGGCGGAGCAGAGGATGATCCTGCATATCACACCAAATGCGTTCAGGCACTCCAGCCGAATACTCAAAGAGTGCACAGTGGCGCTCGGGCGTGACCGGAATGTGCCGATTCACGTCGTGGCGTTATGGGAACCGGGCGTCGAGCCGGAGGAGGTCACGGGCACGGGCGTTACCGTATGGCGTGTCGCACTCAAAACGCGCAATTTGCCTAAACACCTCCTCATTCAGCCGATCAAGTACGTCGAGTGGTTGTGCCGGATCGTCAGCCGATTCCGCCGCGAGAGTATCACGCTAATTCACGCGCATAACGTCGCGGGACTTCCTGTCGGCGTCATCCTCAAATGGTTGACCCGGGCACCGTTGGTCTACGATGCCCACGAACTCGAATCTGAGCGAAACGGGCTAAGCCGCCTGCGAAACCGTTTGTCGGGACTGACTGAGCGAATCTGGATTCGCGCGGCTGATGCAACGATCA
The DNA here is from genome assembly GCA_947259285.1 of uncultured Woeseiaceae bacterium. Taxonomy (GTDB): domain Bacteria; phylum Pseudomonadota; class Gammaproteobacteria; order Steroidobacterales; family Woeseiaceae; genus UBA1847. The sequence continues at coordinate 8,726 of CAMYMR010000087.1, forward strand.
CGGTAAGCGGCAGCATCGCAGACTGGTATCAGGAAGCATACGGCATTGACCGACCGGCAGTGGTTCGGAACATACCGGCACGGGCGGGGGCGCCCGGACCGGAATCCCGCATCTTGCGCGAAACCCATGGGATTCCGGACGATGCTGTTCTGTTTATCTACCAGGGAGCGCTCTCGAGTGGCCGCGGAATCGAGCAAATCGTCGAGATCTTCTCCGACGAGAGAATTCGGAACCACCTGGTCGTTATGGGTTACGGCGCTCTCGAGCAGAAGGTCGTCGAGGCCGCAAACCTGTGCCCGAATATACATTTTCAACCCGCCGTCGCACCGCAAGAGGTGTTGCACTATACGTCGAGTGCCGATATCGGGTTATGCCTGATCGAAAACACCTGCCTGAGCTATTATTATTCCTTGCCAAACAAGCTCTTCGAGTACTTGTTGTGTGGATTGCCCGTGGTTGTCAATGACCTCCCCGAGCAACGAAAAATCGTGGAGGCCTTCAATTGCGGATGGATTGTCCCGTCGTCTCTCGACGCAAAAAAAACAGCGATCACCGCGATCGATGCGGGCGCACTGGCGACTGGAAAGCGCGGTGCGGAACGCGCCGCGGCGGAGCTGGACTGGGTCAATGAGGCCGCCCGGTTGACGGATGTTTACCTCGACGTAAGCGCTAAGAAAAGATGATATGAATTGCAGTCCCGACTATTCGAAAAAACGACCCGACAGCGACATTTCTGCCTGCGGCGGCACCTCGTGACGCTCACGGTAGCCCACCTGACCTCGGTGCATCAGCGCCACGATTCACGCGTATTCCTGAAGCAATGCAGGGGCCTCGCGACCGGCGGGTTCGACGTGTCACTCGT
>CAMYMR010000088.1 GCA_947259285.1 uncultured Woeseiaceae bacterium
CGAGAGAGACGCCCTTGCACGTGTAGCGGCTGAAGAGCTCGACCCTGCCGGGATTGCAGTCAGCGATGTGATGACGTCCGATCCGGAGACAGTCAAACCTGACCACCCATTGGCCCATGCCACTCACCTGATGGTGGTAAGTGACCTGCGCTATCTCCCACTGATCGACGACGACGGGGTTCCAATCGGGGTCATCAGCTCGCGTGATTTGATCGACTACGTAGCGTCACTCGTAATGGGTTGAGTGCCGGCGCCGGGAGAAACGCCGCATGGCGTCAGGTGGTCGGCCCTCCCATTTGCAGGAAGAAGAGGCCGATGACCGCGGCGAATAATACCCAATTGATGATAGCCGAGACGCCATGAACGACTGGATTTGCTGTTGCCCGCATGACCACGGCATTGACGAGGAAGATCGAGAATATCGGTGCGGTTGGCGCAAATTCTCCTCGGAGCAGCGGCGATGAAAAAATCGCCCATAGCCACAGCAAAATCAGAATCGTCGAATAACCGGGTCGAACCGAGAAATAGTACGCCCTGAGGTCAATCTCGTCGTCCTCGACATTGGGCATCAACAGGGCGGTTGCCACGTAAAGCAGAATGGGGCCGCTCAACAAATACAGGTAAGACAGGAAATTGATAGTCGCATTGCCTCGCATCCCCCACAGGGACCACCAGAACAGGGTATGCAGCAGGAACTGGAAGCAGGCGGCCAGCGCAAACACCCAGTAGGGCTCAATGCTAAGGGACGAGCGCCGTCGAATGTATTCAGTAAACCCGGTCAGCCAGCGGACGATACCCAGGCCGTTGACGACGCCCGCAAGGGCGATGATGAAGACAAATGACGCAGCGTCAACAGGCATGAATCAAAAGTCGAACTTGAGAAACAAGAGTCCGCCCGTGTATCGCCAGTTCAGGGCGCCCAGGAAATCATCGTTCGCGGAGTCGACGTCGATAGTTACGCTGTTGAAAGCCAGACCCACCGACAGATTGTCGAGGACCCGATAGTCGACGCCGGCATACAGGTCAACCAACGAACCATCGATGTCCTCGTATTCGATGAAGAAGAACTCGCCGCTGGCACGGAACGTCCAGCGATCCGCAAGCTCATACTGACCGCGCAGGCCGATGACCGGTAATGGTGCCGTGACGTCGCCAACGGCGGATTGCCCGAGCGTCGATTCGCTGAGGGTTACTTTCGCATCTGCAACATATAGACCTGCCGTCGCTCCGAGGTAGCCCTTGTCGCGCTGCATAAAAGAATACGTGTAAGCGGCTTTGTAAATACTCAGGTCGGCATTGGTGTCGACAGTGGTGTCTATCGTAAATTGCGTATCGCCAAACTGAATGTCACGATTGATCGGAGTAGAGGCATCTCTGGACAGATCGAATACGCTGAAGTCGATTCTGTGCTTTTCAGCAAAACGAAAATAGCCGTCCAATCGAAATACCGTATCCGAAGAGTCCAGCGCCAGGTCTTTTTCGAAGTTGATGTCTGTGCCGGTGTCGGTAGTCCCCGTTGCGTCGAGACGTGTATCCGTATCTCTGTCGGTGACAAACACACCGAGACTAATACTGAATCTCTCGTCCCCGTGCGAATCTGCACTCGCCACGCCGCTTAGCAAGGTTAGTAAAATTACTAGTAATCGGTACATTTTGGATCCAAAAGTTGGGTTAATTTGACTGGTACTTGTCGGCTTTGCCTGGCAATCGGTCTTCCGGTTGGCAGCCATCAGATTTCGAGTATGATACCGCGAAGAGATTCAGAAGTGGTGCAAAGAAATGTCGAGTGCCCGTGTTCGAAACTGGTCCGCGGTAATAGCAACCATTCTTATTTTGCCAACGGCCGGACTGTGTGCTCAGGAGGCAACAGCGAACGAAGCGCAAGCCATGCCTGAACCAGTAGTGTTTCCCCGGGAAATATCGAGTGATGCTGGCAAAGTAGTCGTTTATGCGCCGCAAATCGATACGTGGAAGGACTACGCGAAGATCGAAGGTAGACTCGCTGTTGCGGTGACTCCCACCGGTGAAGAGGAACCGGTCTATGGCGTCGCCGAGTTCACAGCCGACACGGATCCTAATCTCGAGCTGCGTGTCGTTGCCGTCGAAAACACCGAAATAACGGTGACGAGCTTCCCCGAATCGGATGCGAAACGCAGGCAGCAGCTTGACGCGATCGTCCGATCGACGATACAGCAGCGCACGCAATACGTTCCGCTCGATGTAATCCTGACCTATATAGCCCCGAATACGTCAGTGCCGGAGGAAGAGGGCCTTTCATTCGATCCGCCGCCGATCTTCTACTCGGACACGCCGGCTTTCCTGGTGATGACCGATGGGGAGCCGCTGCTGGCGCCGTTGCCCGACACCAGGCTGCAGTACGTCGTCAACACCAACTGGGACCTGTTCAAGTACAAGGACAAGGAATGGTATCTGCGTGTCGACAAGCGTTGGCTTAAAAGCAAGAGCCTTTCCGGCGCCTGGAAGTACGACAGCTCGTTGCCAAAGGATTTCAAGAAGCTGCCCGCCGACGAAAACTGGAACGAGGTCAGGGCAGCCATACCGCCAGCGAAGGGCGATAAGACGCCACCGACGATTTATTTCAGCGACCGCCCTGCAGAATTGATTGTCACGGACGGCGCGCCGAGTTTCCGCACCGTCGGAGGGCCCGGCCTGGAGTACGTGCCCGAAACGACAAGTGACCTGTTTCGTTTCGAGAAGGAATTCTATTACCTGGTGTCCGGTCGGTGGTTCCGCGCAGCCGTGCTGCGCGGGCCCTGGGAGCATGTGACCGAATTACCCGACGCGTTTGCGGCGATCCCGTCAGATCATGAAAAAGGGCACGTATTGGCGGCGGTGCCGAACACTGACGAGGCGAGACTCGCCGTCCTCGAGGCATCTATTCCTCGCAAGGCAACCGTGAGTCGTGATGCCGGAGAGAAGGTCAACGTCTACTTTCAGGGTGAACCGCAGTTCGAGGATATCCCGGGAACAGGTGTACAGCGCGCTGTTAACAGCTACAACGACATCCTTAAAGTAGGTGACGTCTATTATCTTTGTGACAACGCGGTCTGGTACAAAGCGTCGACGACCGATGGCCCCTGGATCGTAGCCGACGAAATTCCGGCCGCCATATACTCCATTCCGCCGTCGTCAGCGTCCTATCACGTGACACACGTGCACGTTTACGAGAGCGACGAAGAGTCGGTGTCGACCGGCTACACGAGCGGCTATGTCGGGGTCTATGTCGGATTCGGCGTCGCGATGTACGGCAGCGGCTGGTACTACCCGCCATACTATGGCTACTACCCGTATGGCGGTTACCCGTATTACTATCCGTACCCTTACAGCTACGGTGGCGCCGCGTGGTACAACCCGAACACGGGCATGTACGGTCGCTCGGCGAGCGTCTACGGGCCGTACGGCGGCTACGGCCGCGCGGCTTCTTATAACCCGCAGACCGGTACCTATGCCCGCGGCGAAGCGGTATGGGATAGCAATGAGATTGCAGGTCGTGGCGTTGCCTACAATCCGCGCACGGGCACCGGTATCGCCACCAATCGATACGCGAACGAGGACGGTGGCTGGGGCGAATCATTGATCACCCACAATGACAAATGGGTGGAGACGCAAAGCGAGTGGAACAGCAACTCGAGAACGACCGAGTTCAGGACATCCGAAGGCGGCAGCGGTGAGGTCACCCGCGAGCGCCAGGGCGATACGGTGTATGGATCCGGTGAGTTCCAGCGTGATGGCGAAACGCTGTCAACGCGTTCCGCCAGAAACGAGCAGGGCGCGATCATCGCCGGCGAGACCGGTTCCGGCGAGCAGGGTGCGATCGGCCGTACGGCTGAGGGTGACCTGTACGCCGGCAAGGACGGGCAGGTGTACCGCCGGGACGAGAATGGCTGGCAACAGAATACCGGTGACGGCTGGAGCAAAGTCGAGGTACCCGACGATCGTGCTGCGCAGATCGACCAGGCGCGCGGAGAAATTTCGAGCCGCCAGGAAAATGCTTCGCAATCCCTTGGGACAGACCGCACAGCGCGCACCGAAGGCAGATCAACCGCTGCAACCGGGAGTTTTGCTGACAGTTATGGTACAGGCAGCAGCGGCTGGTCGAATCGCAGCTACGACAGCACCCGCGATCGCGGCTCATATGACTACAGCAGTCGCAACGAGCTTGACCGCAATCGCAATGCGAGGTCGAGCGGCTATGAGCGATACAACAATCGCAGCACACATTCCGGCAGCTACAATCGTTCGTCCGGAATGGGTCAGCGACCGAGACGCCGGCGCTAGGCGGCGGGGTCTGAATTTTCTGCAAGGAGCTTCGCAATGACAACTCGAAACACGATATTTGGCATGGTCTCGACGCTTGTTCTACTGAGTGCCTGCGCATCGACATTTGAGGCAACTTACGACCACGATTCTGCCCATGATTTCTCTGGTTATCAGTCATTTGGGTGGATTTCCAAGAATCCGATGATAGTAGGGAGGACGGCGCAAGCCATCAATCCTTTGCTGCAGCCGCGCATCATGTCCGCGCTGGAGAAAGCGTTGGTCGCGAAAGGCTACACATACGCCAAATCGGACAAAGATGCCGAATTTGTGCTGTCGTTCACGATCGGTTCACGCGAAGAAATCAAGGTCGACTCTTACCCGAGCATGTCCGCCGGTTACGGCAGGGGGCATCCGGGTCATTGGGGCTGGGGCGGCGCGTACTACGGCACCGAGACGCAGGTTCGCCAATACACGAAGGGCATGCTTGCCGTCGACATATTTGACGTAAAGGAACGACGGCCGGTTTGGCACGGCGTCGCGACGAAGAACATCAATGAGTCGGACCGCGAGAATCTCGAGGAGACCGTCAAGGCTGCCGTCGACGCGATCCTCGTGGGCTTTCCGCCGCCCCCAGATAGCGGCTAGGTATCCGACAGGCTTAATGGCGGTGCGGTGTCGCCTAGCTGGCGCAGCACATCGTTCGATAACGTAACGAAAATACGAAAGCTCTCGTCGGCGGCCAGCTTCTCGTCGATGAGAAGATCGAAGGCGTTGTTTTGCAGGTCGCGAATTTGGCGAACCGCGCGTTGCACGTCTTCGGAGCTGCTCGAATCGTTCACGGACCGTCGCAGCGCAATCGTCCGTGAGTAGAACTTGTCAATGCGGTTCTTGCGGCGCATCCTGAAAACCCGTACGCCGGCGATCATTGCGCTGCCCATTGCGACGATTACTGTCACCACGACCTCCGCGATGCCCGAATATCGCTCGTAAACCGACGGCGCGTCGCGCTGCAGGTATGCCTGCGTACCGCCGTGTACGACGTACGTCGACCGGCTGACGTCGAAGTCCTCTGAAAGCTGCTGAAAAAGTCCGGACCGTTTGGCCGCCAGTGCCGGCCTGTGCCGCAGAATTTCATTGACCAGGTCGTAGATGATTGCGCTGTCGAGGTCGCTTCTTGCGACGAGAATCCTGTCGACGGCGACAGTTACGATCGGCTCCGGCGTTGCGTCGCCATAGGTGCCGATGGGGATAACGAACGGTCGAAACTGCGGATTCAGCATCACGGCCGCATCGATAATTCCGCCCGCTCCGATCTCGTCGGGATTCCCTATCGACTGAAGCAACAATTCGGGAAAATCGGCAACCCGCTCAGGCGATATCGGCGCAAACACAATTACAACGTCCGGCGTGCCTTCCGACTCCGTCACGTAACGAAATTGGTCATCGTCGAGGCCGATCCGGAGCGCGAGGCGCTGGAAAACGAGCCGGGAAGCCGAGCCGACCGGCCCAGCATAGATCGTCGCACCACGGAACATGTCGGGTCCAGGTGGTTTGTCGTGGTGCCGCTGACTGGCGATGTGCAGCACGGTCGCGTACAGGGGCATAACGGTGGCGATATCGCTTCGGAATGGTAGATTGTTGGTGATCAGTGCAATGTCTGCCTCACCAGATGCGACGGCGTCAAGCGCTGCTTCCTCAGACAGTGCCTCCCGCGTCAGTTGTACGTCGACGAGCGACTTTTCATCAAACAGCTCGGCCAGATCCTGTACGATCCCGCTGTCAAAAGGGTCGACCGGAGTCACCAGCCGGAGCTCGTGCGGGCTGTGTTCACAAGCTGCCAACGCGGCAAGACCGATCAGTAAACAGACTAACTGAAACATTCGCATTTGATTCGCCTGTGCCACACTGCGTTAAGATGGTCCGGAGTCGATACTAACCAAAATCACATCCTGGAGCACACGGGTACATTGCATGAAAAGAAATACCTGGATCCTGATCGCGGCGCTAATCTCCCTTTCGACACCAGTATTCGGTGCAGACAAGACAGACGTCGTCATATTCGTTAACGGGGACCGGCTGACCGGTGAGCTGAAATCCCTGAAACGTGGCAAGCTGCGCTTCAATACTGCGGCGACCGACACAATATCCATCGAGTGGGACGATGTGGCGTTTCTGGTCAGTAACCAGAATATCCAGGTCGAAACCGAGGAAGGCGTGCGATATCTAGGACGCCTTGCTACAGCAGCCACCGAACGAAACCTGGTCGTGGAGACAGCATCCGGTCCGGTTAACCTGGTGGCCGAACGGGTCGTCTTGATGACACCCATCGAGGGAACTCGTCGCGAACGCCTGGACGGCGACATCACCGCCGGTTACAACTTCGCTCAAGCCAGTTCGGTAGAGCAAATACAGCTCGGCCTTGATGCTTCCTACCGGACCGAGAATCGGAAATTTAGCCTCGCAATTGACGCAGTGATGACGGACAGCCAGGACAATGAATCGAGTCGGCGAGAGGCCGTCTCGATCGATTCCGTGCGGTTCTGGAAGGATCACTGGCTGTCGGGGATAGTGATAAGACTCGATCGTAATGACGAACTCGGACTTGACCTGCGAACTTCGATAGGCGGCGGCGGGGGCCGCATCCTGAAACAGACAAACTCGCAGTCGCTGGAGCTCACCGGCGGGCTGCAGGTCAGCCGGGAAAACGTCAGCGGCGACGAGTCTAACGAAGACACGGTCGAGGCTTTTGGCTCCCTTACCTGGGACTGGTTTCGCTACGATACCCCCGAACTGGATCTCTCGACGAATTTTCAGGTCATACCAAACCTGAGCGACACAGGCCGCGTACGCGCGGAGGTCGATATCACGCTCAAGTGGGAAATCGTCGAAGATCTGTTCTGGCAGCTGAGCTTCTATGACAGCTTCGACAGCGACCCGATAACCGCGGACGCGGAAAAGAACGACTACGGTGTCAATACATCATTGGGTTGGGAATTCTAGAGTCGCGCCGCCAGCGTATCCTGCCAGGCGATGTGTTTACCCCTGCGTAATCGCTTCACCACGTCTTCGGCGATAGCCGCCGCGACCAAGGTAGTGGAAAAGGCCGCGCTGTCGCGATCTGGATAGCCCGCGCGGGGTAAGAAGTTCGATGATGAGGCGGTGCCGGCTCTGGCTGCGTCAAGCGGTGTCGATGGTGGCCGCAACCGGCGCCGGACTTATAGCACTGTGCTGTCGTGCACAGGCGGGCTTCAGCTTGGCCGGCACCATATCAGCGCCAACGCAAGTTAGTGAGGAGACGAAGATGCGAATGTCGAATAAAACCACGTCAATCCTGTCGCTGCTCGCGGCAATGATCGCATGCATGTTGCTGATGTCGGGCTGCGCAAGTTCAACACCGACCATCGACACCAGCCCCGAAGCGGAAGTCACGTTCGACGGTCTGTATCCGATAAAGGGCGGCAGCGCTGACGCGGCGTGGGCCCGACCTGACGCCGATATCTCGCAATACTCGAAGATCATGTTGCAGGGCGTGGGCATCGAATACCGTCCGGGAGGAGAGTCCGGCAGGCTGTACCACTCGAGATCCAGCGCTGATCATTTCGAGCTTACTGAAAGGCAAAAGGCAGGATTCGAAGAAGTCGTACGAGATAAGTTTCGGGACGAGTTGGGCAAGAGTGAGCGCTTTACAATAGTTGATGAGCCAGGTCCGGATGTGCTCCTGATCCGTGGTGGCCTGCTTGACGTCGTCTCCTACGTGCCGCCGGACATGATCGGTCGCGGTGAGATTTATCTGAGCAGGGTGGGCGAAGCCACGCTGGTGCTGGAGATTCGTGATTCTGTGTCCGAAGCGATCATCGCGAGAGCCGTCGACCGCCGCGCCGCCGAAGACTCCATGGGACTTCAGCAGTCAAATCGGGCGTCCAACACGGCTGAGGTCCGACAAATGGTAAGTGTCTGGGCTAGAAAACTCCGCGAGCGCCTTGATGAGATGGGTGCGCCGGAACAATAGTCGAACGGTACCGATGCAAATTTTCTTACGTATCGTCATTGCTGCCATGCTTGTTTCACCTGGCGGTGCATTTGCGGCGGACTCACCCGATGAGTGGCGCTACCAAATCACACCGTATCTCTGGCTCCCGACCATCGACGGTTCTCTGCAATACAACGTTCCACCGGGTGCCGGCGGCAGTCCCGAGATTTCAGTTGGGCCAACGGATTGGCTGGACCTCCTGAACTTCGCTGCGTTGATCAGCGCCGGCGCGCAGAAAGGACGGGCGTCGGTGTTTACGGACTTCGCGTACCTGAGCATGACGTCCAAGAATGACGGCCGGTTGCTATCGGTGGACGACAGGACTACGAGCCCGGGGTCGCGATTGCCCATTCCAGTGACCGCCGATGTCAATCTCAATACTCGCACCGATCTCGACGCTCTTTCGTGGACCATTGCCGGTGGTTATCAGTTCAGTTCGAGCGAGTCAGCCGATGCCAGCGTTTTCGTGGGCGCCCGTTATTTCGGTGTCGATGTAACGTCGAGTTGGGACCTGACTGTCGACATAACCGTCCCCGGTGGTGGCGTCGTGCTGCCCGCGCAAGGGCAGGTTGGTGATGACATCGACCTGTGGGACGGCATTGTCGGCGTCCGCGGCCAGGTCGGCCTGGGAGAAGGCAACTGGTCGATGCAGTATTACCTGGATGCCGGTACTGGAGATTCCGACCTGACCTGGAACGCGATTCTCGGTGTGACGTATCAATACGGCTGGGGTGACATCGTGCTCGCGTACCGCCATCTTGAGTACGATCAGGACGCGGGTAGCTTGTTACAGGATTTCAGTTTCAGCGGACCGGGCATCGGTGCGCGGTTTGAATTTTAGAGTCTGATCTCGAAGCTAGTCGCCGATCAGTCGATCCCTCTTGAGCCGGCGAACGATCTTTTTGGATGCCTCGTCAATCAGATCGTCGATCGACGCTTTCTTCGAAATCTCTGTTCGGACAGACCAGACTTGTTGGCTATCTCGAGCAGACAACACTTCGCTTAAAACGGTGACGCTAAGATCCACGCCTCAAGCGACGGGCTCATTGAGCTCTTCGTAATCGTATCGGAACAGCTTTAATGCGCCTTCATCCCTACGGACGGCTTTGGCGCCCGCAGATCCCGCCTTCATTTGTGCCGCCGCATCGCGGTTGAGCGGCCGCGAGATCAGCACGGCGTCGTAGCCGTTTTCTTCGACGAGCTGTTCGATCGCTTCCTGCTCAATCGGTAGAGCGCGGTGGCAGAAACCCCGGAATCTTTTAACTCCGAGACGAGCTTGTGCTCAAAACGGGTCCGGTACTCGTAGTCGTTGGCCAGTCCGATTACCAGGATGTTGCTGAATTCACCGGCGGCCGTGCCCGGCGGACTCTCCGTCTTCATCCCCTGGCTCGAGGCTGAGCAGGCGGTTAGTGCGAGCGGCGCTAGCGCGAGGGCAAGGGACAGCAGTCGTTTGGAGATTTGACGCACAGGACATTCCAGTTGGATGAGCGGCGTACGGTATTACTTGTTGAGATTTTCATCAAGAAACTGACGGAACAATTCAGCCCAGCGTTGCGCGGCCGCCTCGACGGCCGTCCAGTCGGTGGTTTGATCGGAGCTTGTCGCAAAGGCCGGTGCCGAGGCGCTGTCGGCTGCTCGGGCGAGCACGCGGCCCGACTCCGAGTCTTTGAGCTCCATCAGGAACGTGAGCGCCCCCGGTCTCGCGATGTCCTTGAGTTCGCGTCGCACATTCGGCACGTTGGCGCCCGATGCGTTGCGATAATCGATGAGGGTCGCCTGAACATCGAGCGCGGAGGGCCCTTTGTCTCGGACGATCTGGTAGCCCGCGAGCTCGCTTAAGAAGGCCTCACGAAAGACCTGCCGGGTACGCCTTTGATCATCGAGCGACGGCGCGGCATCTGTCGGGAAGAAGATACCCATGTCGCTCGCGTACAGACGGTCATACCTGCCGAAATCCGCATCGGTTGCGATATAACTTGCCTCTACCTGGGCGTTCTTGTTGACGTTGAAACTCTGCGTCGTCGTTGTCGTGCAGGCTGCCGTGAGCAGGCAAGCGACGGGCAGGGCGATCCAGAGCGATCTTATTTTGCTGCGGCGGAGCAGGTTCATTGGCGTAAGGCGTAACGATCATCGAGGATGTTGGGAAGAGCAGGATACTAGAATAGCCCGGTTGACCCAATCGCTCTGCGAACGCGTGCCGTCTGGCCTCGGCTAGGCGGCGTTACGTTTAACCTTGATCTCGACACGGCGCCCGGTTTTTGCCAGGAGCTTCACGAGCATGTCGATACTGAAGCGGTCAATTTTGCCTCGAACCAGGTCACTGACGCGAGACTGTTGGACACCAAGCAACTCGGCCGCATCACTCTGCGTTAGACGCTCATTGTGAATCAGCGTCTCGAGCTCTCGCATCAGCTGGGCGCGCAGCTTGAGATTCTCCGACTCCAGGGCATCAAAGCCGAGATCCTCGAACACGTTGCCGCTGGATTTTGTCACCTTGGGCATGACTATATCTTTGTTATCTCCCGTAAACGCCGTCTCGCGATATCAATATCTTGCTTTCTAGTCTTCCGCGTTTTCTTCGGAAACGCATGCAGTACGTGGATGGCATCATCAGTCTTTGCGACGTAGATCACTCGAAACTGGCCCTCATGGTGAATCCGAATCTCACGAACGCCGCGGCCAACGGTTGGCATCGGCTTCCAGTCGCTGGGCTCCAGGCTAAATTGCACACGGCCCAACTGGTAGCCGGCTTCTCGTCGTGGTGCCCGCGGAAAGGCTCGTAGGTCCTTAAGCGCCGAGCCGACGAAATAGAGTTCCGTCAACATCGAGATTATATAAAATTAATAATATATTATCAAGTTATGTATATAAGTTATTCAGTGCCTATATTTGCTCGTGTGAATGCTGGGAAAGGAATCAGAGAATCTCTGCGAAACTGCCGTAAAGGGGCTGCCGCAAAAGACAGTGGCCAGTCCGAGGTCGCTGTGAGGATTCGATCTAATTTGGTGTTAGGTCTAAAGGTCTAGACGTTCAGCGTCATTCTTTAGAAAGCGATTCTCGAAGCGCCGTTATATTTGCGTCGCCCGGAAACTGCTCATTGAGTTCTTCAGCGACGGACCCGGCTTCTTCATAGTCGCCGGCGTCGCGG
>CAMYMR010000089.1 GCA_947259285.1 uncultured Woeseiaceae bacterium
TGAAATAGTGTTGCTTATAGTCTTTTATCAACGACTTCTTGTGAGCGCTCCGGGCTTCGCCAAGCACCTCGTGATTCTTGTCATCAAGTTCAATCGTGTTGCCGTCTTTGAATAGCCCGACGTAAAGCTCATTCTCGCCGGGCGCCATCGGGAACCGGGGCTCGGCCGGGCTCTGTTTGACCAGCCAGTGCGCATCGCCGCGACGCTGAATCTTGAGGTAACCCTTCACCGCAAGGTTGACGACGGCCGCTGTCATCACTTTGTCGTCGTAGTACATCTGCCGTATGTATCGCAACGATGCAGGCGAAAAGCCGTCGGGTGGGTCGTAGCGCGTCACGATCACGCCCTCCTCGGGATCGCGGCCGAATTTCCGCCAGGCCGGCACGTAGTAGCCGAGCAGCAGCAGAAAGCCGATGACGATCGCCAACAGGTTTCTATTGTCTTTGAGCAGCCAGCCAATTCTGTCGGCATAGCTTGGCTCATCGACGAAGCCCTTTGGCCAGCCAACAACAATCGTCAACCCGTTGACGGGAGACAATGGGCTGTTCGCCGTGAAGTACACACGTCCTGCAGCATCGATACGCGAACGGTAGTCTTTGCCTTGCGCGCCGAACGATCCGGTGTAGGCCTCTTCTGTGATGCCCGATATCGGTGCATCGAATTCCAGCAGCACCGTGGCGCTTGCTTCGTCAATCGGAAACGCCCAGTCGAAGCCGGTCACGTTCCAGTACAGCTCATCGTGTTCGTCAAAAAAACCGAGCATGCGGCTGGCACGGTATCGGAACACGTAAGTATGTTCGCCCTGTGCGATCAGGCGATCCGAACGGCCGAAATAGGTCCGTACTCCCCGCCGAATATCCTGCGTATGAAACGCCTCGGGCCGCTCGTTTCTTTGCACCGCCAGCGGCCTGAACGCCACTTTGTATTCGTTGCCGAGCTTGTCTTCGTATTCAGTGGGGAAGTCCCTGTAAATGCCGCGCTTGATGCGGTGGCCTTCGGCGCGAACCTTGATGGTCTCGGTCACCTCGATCATGCCATCGGCCATGACCCGGATCTCGCTGTGAAAGCTCAGGATGCGCTCGTCGGCGTTACCGCACAGGGGTAGCAGCAACAAGAGCAGGCAAACGATCCTCGTCATTCAACCGAACCAAGCTTGACGAGTGGGACATTGGCCGCCTCGTCCGACGTTTTCTGGAAGAAGTCACGCATTGAAAACTTGAACCAACGGGCAATGATATTGCTGGGCACTGATTCGGTCATCGTGTTGTAGTCGCGCACCGACCCATTGTAGTAACGACGCGCGAATTGCAGGTAGTTCTCTGTTTCCACCAGCTCATTTTGCAGATTCAGGAAGTTTTCACTGGCCTTGAGATCGGGGTAGTCCTCGGCCAGCGCGATGATGCGCTCGACGCCGGCACTGAGCTTTTCCTCGGCCCTGCCGCGGGCGCGAATATCCGCAACCTGCATCGCCTCAGCCCGAAGCTCCGTGACGGCCTCAAGCGTCGCGCGCTCATATTTCGCGTACTGGTCAACCGCTTTTACGAGCCTCGGGATCAGGTCGTGTCGTCGCTGCAGCTGAACATCGATATCACTCCAGGCGGTGTCAACGCGGTTGCGGCTGCGAATAAGACGGTTGTAAAGCACGACGCCGGCTACAACGACTAGTACAACAGCGGCAATCACCATAGTGGCCATGGACGATCCTCTCCGACTGATCCGGGGCCCATCGTACCACCTGCGGGAGCACGCTCCTGCGCGGGATCAGGCCGCTAGTACCAGAAAGAGAAGAACAGCTGGAAGACCGCTGCGTCGAGCGAATACAGAGGCTCCTCGCCGATCAGCGCGTTGGCGGTGAGATCCGAGAATTCGTGATAGTCGACAAATAGCCAATCCACAGAGGCGGTGACCGAGCCCTTCTTCAGGAAACCCCAGCTCTGGCTTTCGTTGAGGAACGCATACGACGCCTTCAGCCTGAATGTGTAACTGGTCAGCTCGCTCAGCTCTTTGTCGCGGCCGCGGAAATTGGTCGCCTGTGCACTCGGAAACAGATCGCTATAGAAATGCGCCCCTGTTTGATCGTGGTAGCGAAATTTGCCGGTGAACGTGTAGTCGCGCCAGGGATGTATGTAAGTGATGGACGCGGTGTGGCTGTCGATATCCCAGGTGTCTGTAAAAAATCGGTACTCGCCCTCTATCGCGGCGCGATAGGGCAGAAAGTAACGCGCCCGTACGCCAACCGCGTTGCTGGTGCGGGTATTTGGATAAAGCTCGCCCTCAAAACTATAGCCTCGGCCGCTCGTATCAGATGGATTGAAGTAACGAACGGATCGGTACGGGTTGTTGAGATAACCTTCGTCGGTTCCGGTCTCGAAATTCAGCGTGGCGATCAGGTTCTTGGTCAGAATCTGGGTCAATCCGATCCCGTAATTCTGCTTGTCGAGATCTCTCTGGAACGTCGGGTCGTCGGCTTTGCGGACAAGATCGTCGCCTAGCGCATAGCTGAGCGTCAGAGTGGTCAGGCCACCGAACATATCCTGGCTGACCGAGAAATTATAGGTGTCGGCGTCGTAGTCGGACTCCTCACTGCTGGTATAACCGACGCGCAGAGTGGTGTTGCCGCGCAGGTAGTCCATCCCAAGCGACCACTGCGTGCGTTCTTCCGTATAAGGGCTCGCCGTCGTAATGACGTCGATCGATGCGGAACTGACCATGTCGACATAGTAATTGCCGACGACGGAAACGCTTTTGCCGACCTGCTTGCGAACGAGGATCGAGGGGCCATCGATGTCGACGCCACCGCCGGTATAAAGGTGGTAGAGCACGTCGGCACGGTCTTCAGGCAGCACGCTGGCCCGGGCCGTGCTGAAAGCCATCAGCAGCGCCAGGAGCCCCAGTCCGTATCGCAACATCATCGTAAGCCCGCGCCCGCTAGTTGCAGCCGCAGCCGCCACCGGCCGCGCCTTCGCCGCCACGAGCGCCCTCTCGAGCTTCGTAGACATGCTGGAGATACGAGGTAGATACCGGATCGCCGTCGAGTGCCATTATGGGGTCGGCAAGTCTGTCGCGTTCGTAAGGCTTGACCCACGGCTCGATGTTGCCGCAGCCGGACAAACTGCCCATCAGCAGCAGCACCGATAGAACCCACCCAATCGCTAAGAAACGCTTTTCCATAACACCACTCTATCCCGGGTAAACCGGTGAAAACCGTGATCGCTTCCTCAGAAGAACACCGTGAAGCCCAGATGACCCTCAAGATTGTGCACCGTCTTCTCCTCCCCCAGGAGATCGATGTCGAACAGGTGGTCACGAAAATCGAGGTGCAGCGCCACCGAGTCAGTCAGCAGGAATCGGTAGCCCGCACCGAAGTTAACCGTGAAGCGGTCATCGCCCGCGAAACGCGTCGAGCCGAGCCCGGCTATCAGATACAAGTTGGTGTTGTAGGCGCGCCCTTCGCCGATGAACACTTCGCCCGGCAGTATGTTATAGCCGAGATTCAGGTTGTAATAGGTCAGGGTACGCTGGCTATCCGTGATCAGCCGCGCGCCACCGGAAAGAACTTCAAAACTCGTCAGACCGGCCTCGGTGCGACCTACCGTTCCTTCCACGAAGAAGCCGTCGGTAATGTGATAAGCCAGTCGCGCGCCGTACACGATGTCGGAGCCGAAGTCTTCGATGCTCATGATGCCGGCGAAGGCGCCGATCTCGAAGTCCTCTCGATCAATTGCGGGTTCCTTTATTTCACGACGCTCGACCTCGGGGTCGATTACCTGCCCCGGTCCCTCCGCGCTCGGCGGCGGCGCCGACTCGTTGTCGAAACCAAACAGGTTCTTCGTCGCCGCACAGCCCGAAAGGCCGATCATGGCAACGATCAGAAAAAGAACGCGAAACCGACTTTCCATTCCTCTACTTCCTCATTTTCGTCACGGCTAGTGAATACCACGTAGCTCTTGTACTCGGCTCGCAACAGAAAGCGTCGCGTCGCATATATTCGGAATCCTGCGCCAACATGGCCGATCTGATCCGTCCGATCCTCGGCCTGGATGATGGTTGACTTCGGCTCGGTGCGAATGACGCCGGCACCCAAGGTAAAGAAAGGCGATATGCGCCAGTCCGGCCAAGCTTCGTGAACAACATTAACACTGCCCATCCAGCCGTTCGAAAAATTACCCAAAATCTGTGAACCCCATACCTCCAGCGACACGAAAGGATTGAGCGAGTAGCCACCGTAAAGCGAAATTATGTTTGCGCCACCAAAGTCGCCCGCCAGAATGCCGGTTTCCCATTTGGCGTTAGTGAAGTCCTGGAGATTGGCGCGCTCAAAGCTGACCCGCTCGCCATCGGGCTGCAGCGTCTGCTCCATTTGCTCTCGTTTGACCCAGCCCTCTTTGGCGTCGTCAGCACGCACCAGGAACCAATCCGTGCGCTGCATAATGATTTCGACGGACTCGCCGCGATCGACAACGTGGAAGATCGGGTAGCCACGACCGGGCCCGGTATGCAATTCCAGATACGGATCGGCAACGGCGACGGATCGATACTTGTCCGCGGCCTGGAGAGGCGACGCTGCCAGAAGAATCTGCAGTACGACGACAGCGACCAGGCCTCCGAAACGGGAGGGACTGCTTCTAGTTAGCCGGGGCGTCGAAGGGATTGTTGTAATACTGGGCTCCGACATCCAACCATTCCGCAACAAGGCGTCGCTCCGCTTGGGATAAAATATTGAAGTGTAGATCCAGAGGATCGTTGAATCGGTCAAAAAAATCGCTCGATGCCCTAGCGCCCGCTGGACTAGCCGGCGGTGGACCGTTGGAGATCGGGACGACAATGTCATTTCCGTCCGCATCCTGTACGACTTCGGTCGCATCCACCAGCGCGCCGCCAGCGTCGAGAATCTGAAGATTATCAGTAACTAACAGCTCGCGATAGGCGTGGAAATGATCGGGCTCGTCGGGCGACTGGCCATCCTGCAATTCGAGTTGCCCGGCCGGCACCCTGGGAATGCCGAGTACCGGGTCAACCGGCGTGTGGCAATTAAGGCAGTTGTTGTTTACCTGCTCGCCCGTGACGGGATCGATCAGCGGCACTTCGGGCGTGAGCGGATCATTGTCGTCATCAAAGGTCACGAGCCGCGGCTGGCTCCACAGTGGGTGAATAATTGTCTCGTAGTTGATAACGCTGCGGCAGTTTGACGTCCAGTCCTGCTGACACGCAAGCGATGTCGGTGCCGGTGTTGTGAGATCGGAGTACAAATAGTCAAGATCGACGTTGTTCGCCGCAACGACCGGATCCGCCGTCCAGACATCACGATAGACAACGTCCATTGACGGCTCAATGGATGTGCACAATTCGAGGGTCACGGGATCCGGCGCGCTACACGTAACCCGCGCGCGTGCCTCCGCCATCGTTTCACCGACCTCGCCGACGAACCACTGTGGATTCGCTCCCGGATAAAACGGAACGCCAGCAGTCTGCGCGCCCGGATAGGCGCTATCGAACGCGTCGGCGCGCCCATGCGACAGGCCGCTGTTGGCGTCATGACAGCCATTGCATTTCAATTCCTGCCCGGGGCCCAGCGATATCCAGTTTTCGTGGCGCTGGGTAATACGTCGGCCATTCTCGTCGAGCACGCTAACCATCAGCGCCGTATTGGCTGGCACCTTGACCATCACGGATCCGTCGGGCTCGATCATCGCGTAGCCCACGATTTCTTTCATGCCTTGCTGGGCGCTGACGCCGAAAGCGGTGTTATCGATATCGCGGATGTCTTCGTCCGGAATTGAGACCGCCTTTTCGATGCGCAAAAAACGCGCGGGGCGGTCAATAGCCAGGGTCAGGTCGGGATTCGCAAGCGAGGGAATGTCGACGATTGCCGTTCCGTCAAAATCATAGACGCTGCGAATATTCAGCAGTGCCTCGCCGTTGTCGGCGAGCGTAACGTCGAGTGGATAGTCGTTGATTCCGTCGAGAACCACGGGCGGTATCGGGCGCGGATCCGCCGAGACAACCTCGGTGAACATGAAGCCCTCCTCGCCCGCAACGATTGGCAACTGGGTATTGTCTCGCGGATCGTAGATCCAGATGCCGTACAGTGGCGGCGCAACGATGTGATCACCCGCGGCCGCGGCGCCCGGATCGACAACGGTCGCGAGGCGCTCGTCGGTGCACGGCACGATCTGTGTATCGCTCGTGGCCGGATCGCCGTCATCCGGGAGGATTTCGATCAGGCGGCACTGGCTCCAGCTGACCATCAGCCTGTCCGTTCCGTCCTGTATCGGATACGCCGAGAAGTAACGGCCGCCTATCGACGGCGCGCCCGGGATCGTCGAAACCTCGTTGACCGTCGCAGCCTCCTGCGCCGGGCCGGTTAGCACGCCGATGTTTTCCTTTGTTGGCTGCGTGATCTCGAGGTACTGCACAGTATCAATGAGCAAGACCTCGCCGCCGCCTTCGGTGTTCGTGAACGGTCGCGCGAGCGCCATTACGCGCCCATCCTGTACCTGGCGCGGCTGCATGAAATGCACCTCCTGGCCATTGGTACCGGTATTGTGGCTTTGCTGACCGTATAACAATTCGAGCGCTGAACCGTCCGGATTCATGCGATACAGATTGACCGCATCGTTGCTCGCGTTGTGGTCCCAGCGGCTGAACACGATTCGGCCGTCCGCCATGACCGCAGGATCGAGATCGTGGCTCTGATTAAAAGAGACCTGCTTGATGCCGCTGCCGTCGTCGTTCATGACGTGTAGATTGAACGCGAACTCGTTACGGTCCTCGTCCATCGCGGGAAAGCCGCCCTTCCCTTCATCCAGCAAGACCGCCTGCGACTGGGTCTGGCGGGTTGACGAAAAGATAATACGTCCGTCGGGCAGGTACTTCGGCATGATGTCGTGGCCGATCTCGGCCGTTAGATCCGTGGCGATCACCCGCTCCAGAACGCCCGTCTCGAATGTATACTGCCAAATATTCCAGGTGGGCAGATCGTCTTCGTCAACGTTCGGGTCGAATGGAACTCGCATCGAGAACAGCAGGCGGCTGCCATCGAAGTCGATTTCAACGTCGCGAATAGCGGCCAGGCCTTGAGAGACATCCTCGGTGATATTAATCGCTTCCGCGCCGGGCGCGGCGCGATCGCGGAAATAGAGGTCGGCGCCGAAGTCAAAAGTAATCTGTTCGCGAAGATCCTGCTGCTGAAAATCACCGTTATCGTCGATCGGTAGCGGCGCTTTGATGTAAGCAATCGGAAAATCAACAACGACAGGATCGGGATCCTGGCCCGTACCAATTTGCACGCCATCGCCGCTGCTGCAAGCGGCAATCGCTATGCACGCCATCGACAACGCAACCATCCTGGTCGCTTTTTTGGCCGTTTCCTTCGTGGATTGTCGTGATCGATTAAACATCGCTGTCACCTCGGGTCATCATGGCAGGGTACGCCGCGGTAGCAGCGGCGTACCGTTAACGCAGTCACAAACTGCAATTAACTGATCAAGGGGTTGCTCGACATATCAGGAGCAAATCGCCGGCGATTATAAGAGACGCAAATACGACGATGTAATGTCTCAAAAGCACGACACTGAACAATGTCAAACGTAATTCTTCGCCTTTCATCGTTTACATTACACGTCGTTAAACGATATTCGGTTCCATCGCCGCGAATTAACGCGCAAGAAAAAATGTGCTTTTTGTGCCACGTCGCGAAACCGCATTAACTTTATGTCGTTTACTTTTGTTGTTTGGATGTGTCAGTAGACGACGCCACTGTCTGTCTTTCGCGACAGTTGTGCAGACCTTCGCAATCAGTAGCTTAGCCCGTCGAGACATTCTGGCTGTGCCAAAGCGCCGACAATGACTTGACATATGACGCGCCTCAACGAGTGCCCGGAACCCGCGTTAAGCCTTTATTTTTTATCGGTATTTTTTGGTTTCTCGAAGCCAATGTGATTGCTGGCACAGCACTTGCTTTATTGATTACAGATCGATTGATTACCCGGCCGAAAAGTTTCGGATCCGTGAATGCATTCACGGCAGGATGCATCAAGGTCTGACAAAGTCTTGAAGCCGAGTCGAGCGACCGATCTGGTGGACAAGAGTCCGCCGCGTAACGCGGAACTGCAAGGAGCAACAGGTTTGGCAGGCGTCATTGCGGCGCCACACATCTGAAAAATCCACCGCCTGGACTGCGTGATGTGCTTTTTCGTTTGGGCCTGTTTCGAAAGCACGTTGACGGATCATACGAGTAATGAGCAGAAACGACATGAAAGACATATTGCTGAAGAGACTACGCACGGGCCAGCCCACAAGGCTGTATCAGCCCCTGCTTGTTGTACTGCTTAGCGCGATTCTCATCGCGCCGGCGCATGCCGGCTATCGCGAGCAAGCCAAACGCGTGCATGATCGACTGGCGGGGGTTCCCCCTTCCGAGGCCGTTCTGCAGCAGATGGAAGATGCGATCAACCCTGCGTTGCCCGGTAACGCCACAACCGCCGCATACATTGCAATGGACAATGTCAATTTCTACAACGTAACGTTGAAGAACTTCGCCGCGCCCTGGACGAATCGAGATCAGTCGGTTTTCGTCCCGCTGAATGACTATATTGCGACGGTCATCGGGATGATTCGCGACGACCACCCGTTCAACACCCTGCTTTCCGATGACATTACGTATATAGGCCGCCCGGGCGTCGTTGCCGCGGCACCCTCGGCGAACAACAACACGCATTACGAGCAGCTTGAGGCAAACAACATCAACCTGCGCGACGAGCTGCAGGTTGCGTCCCAGTCGGCCATACAGAACATTCCCTCGTCGGCAACAGCTGGCGTGATGACCTCACGCGCCGCGTCCGAGGCATTTTTTATCGCGGGTACGAACCGTGCCATGTTCCGGTTCACTTTGTTGAATCACCTGTGTAACGACATGGAGCAGATGCATGACCCCAGCCTGCCGCCTGACCGCATCCGTCAGGATGTGAGCCGCAGCCCGGGTGGCGATAGCCGCCTGTTCCTGAACAACTGTATCGGCTGCCACACGGGCATGGACCCGATGGCGCAGGCGTTCGCGTACTACAACTACGACGAAAACGCAGGCGCGCTCGAGTACACCGCAGGCGTTGTGCAGCCCAAGTACTTCAACAACGATCTGAACTTTCCGCCCGGGTTTCGCACTCCGGATGACAGCTGGGATAACTATTGGCGCAAAGGTCAAAACTCCTACCTCGGCTTCGATCCGGCGTTGACGGGCAGTGGCCAGGGTGCGAAATCTCTGGGTCAGGAGCTGGGCAACAGCCAGGCTTTCGCAGCCTGTCAGGTGAAGAAAGCGTTCCGGGCGGTCTGTTTGCGTGACCCGCAAGACGGTGCAGATCGCAGCAGGGTGGACGAGATCATAACGGCGTTCCGCGGCACCGGCTACAGGATGAAGCAGGTATTCGCCGACGCCGCCGTGCACTGCATGGGTCAGTAGGGAGATGACGAAAATGACTTACGCAATCGACATTGCGACTCAAGCC
>CAMYMR010000090.1 GCA_947259285.1 uncultured Woeseiaceae bacterium
ACGAGTATCGACGCGTCATCCTGCGTGTCGGCCGTAACCGTATCGGGACGTTCGACCTGGATACCGGCTTCCTTGATAAAGGTCGCCGTCACGATGAAGAAAATCAGCATGATGAACACAACGTCGA
Organism: uncultured Woeseiaceae bacterium; assembly: GCA_947259285.1. Taxonomy (GTDB): domain Bacteria; phylum Pseudomonadota; class Gammaproteobacteria; order Steroidobacterales; family Woeseiaceae; genus UBA1847. Next base: position 128 of record CAMYMR010000090.1, read on the forward strand.
GCATCGGCGTCAGGTTGATCTCGTTTTCTTCTTCCTCAACGCTCAGGGAACCATGTCTCTTTCTCATTACTGTCGTCCTGTTGGGATCGCGACTATCGTCTGTCCGCGATGGATATGTTGTAAACGCCCGCGCTGCGCGAAGCGTCCATGACTTCGACAAGGATCTTATTGGCGGACTTGTTGTCAGCCTGGATAACGACAGAGCCTTCCGGATTCTCGGCGTGCAACCGCTCGATATTTGCACGTACCGCACGTGGATCAATCAGACGACGATCAATGAAGATTTCATTGTTCGCACTGATCATCACGAGGATATTGGCCTTCTCCGGTTTAGACTCCGTTACCGGTGCATCCGGACGATTAACGTCTATACCTGCCTCCTTGATAAATGAAGCCGTTACGATGAAGAAAATGAGCATGATAAACACGACATCAAGCATCGGCGTCAGGTTTATCTCATTCTCTTCCTCTTCAAAATGAATATCATCGAGATGGTGGCGACTCATCGTAAAATCCCCTAGTGGTCCATCGTGAGCGAATCCTCGAGGAATTCGACTTCACGCGCCGCGCGACGGCTAAGTATCGTAACCAGCAGCACCCCGGAGAGTGCGCCGACCATTCCCGCCATCGTCGGCACGGTTGCCTGCGAGACGCCGGCGGCCATGGCTCTGACGTTGCCAGAGCCCGAAACCGCCATTACCTGGAACACGGCGATCATGCCCGTGACCGTCCCGAGAAGGCCCAGCAGGGGGCACAACGCAACCAGCGTCTGGATGAGCGGAATTCCACGGTTTGTCGCCTCACTGAATTGCGAGATCAACAGCTCTCGAATCTGCTGGGCGTTCCAGGACTTGCGCTCCGGTCGTGACTCCCAGTTATCGTGAATCTCGCGGGACATCGCGTTCATCGATGTTCGGAAGTACATAATTCGCTCAACGATCACCACCCACATCAGTAATATGGTGATGGCGATGACCTTGAGCACCGGGCCACCCAGAACCATGAAGTCCCGGATCGCCTCAAAAGCATCAGCAAGCCAAAGCATAGTGACTCCTTTGCGGCGTTAGCCTTTGCCTTCGGAGTGCTGTGCCACCAGGCCAGCGCTCTGTGACTGCAGGATGTTGACGATCTTTCGGCTCTGCCCGCTCACTACCGTGTGCAGCAACACCATCGGGATTGCAACGCACAGACCCAGTACCGTCGTCATCAGCGCCTGCGAGATACCACCGGCCATCATCTTGGGATCGCCCGCGCCGTAAAGCGTGATGACCTGGAAGGTCTTGATCATACCGGTCACGGTTCCAAGCAGTCCCATCAACGGCGCAACAGCGGCAACCACCTTGATGAACAACAAGCCCTTCGTAAGGCCTGGCATCTCCTTGAGCGCCGCCTCGCTCAGTTTGAGCTCAATGGTCTCGGTATCGGCCCCTTTGTTGCTCTCGTAGGCGGCCAGAACCCGGCCGAGCGGATTGTCGCTGCTGGCCGTATCGCGCTTGAGCTGCGCGCTGACCTTACGGCTATCGTTCGACAGCGCGACCCACCGAAGAAATGCGATGATGAGACCGATAATGCCGAGGCCGATAATGCAGTACCCGACGATACCGCCCTGTTCAATGCGGTCCTTAATCGTGGGCGACTCAACCAGCAAACCGAGTATGCCGCCCTTCGTGACGTCGACTCCGAAATCGACGGTACCGCTGTCCGCACCCATCAAGTCCGACGTGGTGCCAGCGTAACGCCCTTCCGGCTGACGCAGCAGCTCGGCTATGCTTTTCTCGCCCGAGTCATACTCGAGATAGCCGTTTTCAGACACGATATTGAAGGCGCCAACGCGGACAACCTCCATCTCTTCCTGCTGACCGTCCGCCTTGGTGACCAGGCGGTTGAACCGCGTGACCTTGCCGGTCTCAACGATCTCCTGTTGCAACAAGCTCCACAACCTTTCGATGTCTTCGATGGACGCGAGGCTGCTTGCGCCGGCCATTTTGTTGCCGAGCTCGAACAGGAATTCGGAGCGGTCCGGATACTCGATGTTCGTCAAAGACGCGCTGAATCGTCCCTGTGCGTCACCCGACACCGTCTGCAGAACACCGAATAACTCTTTCAAAGCACCCAGTCGCTCATCGAGAGCCTGACGTGCCGTGATGATCTTCTGCTGGTTCTCTTCAAACTGCTGCTCGAGCGCCGCGCTCGTGGCTTCCGCGCGATTGCGCTCGGCACGGGCCTGGTTCAGCAATGCCTGCTGCTGGTTCTTGTCTTGAGCAAACGCGGCTTCGCGTTGGCGGTTCTCCTGGGAATCGCGCGCCTGGCCCTGCTGGATCAGTTTCAACAGTTCCCCCATGCTGCGAGCTTCGCCCTGCGCATTGGCTGTAGCGACAAGCCCCAGACTCAGCAGTCCGGTAGCGATAATGAGTGTGATACGTTTCATTTAGGTTGCCTCCGCTGCGGGAACGGGAACGATAATGAGTTCCGGCGCAATTAACTGTCTCGCAACGCGCAGGCCCTTTCGAACTTCGTTGCGTGCTGAATTGTCTTCGACCCAGTCGCGAGCCTCGTTATCCCAGCGACCTGTGATCTTGGTGTCGTCCGACTGGAAATACAGACCAATGCGACCGATACGCAGCATGTTGAATGAACGCGTCGCACCATCGATCGTCAATGACTGCGTGTAGTTCTCAATGGTTGTGCCGTAATCATTTTCGATTTGATAGGCCTCCATTACCTTGCGGAACTTCTCCGCGACGCTGACATCCGAACGCTCCATGATTTCCTTGAGATTGGCGATTCGCGTGTTGCGCTCATCCATCAGGAAAGGAATGTCCAGTTTCACGGACTGTTCCAGTCCGTCAATCATGCGTTCCATTAGAGGGAAGATCTGGCGGTTGATGACATCCACCTGATCCATCGACAACCCGATGTCTTCGAGAACCGCTGATTGCCCCTCAACCTGGGCACGCATCAAGCGGTTATAGACCTTGAGTCCGTCGATTTCCTTATTAATAGCCCTGTACTGGTCTTCCAGGGAACGCGTGCCTTCAACAATTTTGTTGATGCGCTCCTGCGATTGTTGAGCCAGGTTCAACCGACGTTGATCAGCCTGCAAAACCTGATCGACGGTCTGGGCGAAAACGCTGCCGGATAGCGCGATTACCGTAGTGGCGAAAAACGCCGCGATAATACGCCGACTGCTGCTGATGCACCGATTCATGAACGCTCCTTAAAGGTCGTATGTTGTTGTTGATAATTACGGAGAGGGATGCAACGTATCCGCTGAATACATGCACAAATGAAATCGGTAACGATATCGATGTTACCCATTGCGCACGCGGCCCCCTCCAAATTCGCCGCGCGGCGTTGTTCTATTTCTGGAAACTGATCGTCTCTCTTTAGTTGATGGCTTTGCCGGCATGTCGACCCGGTCTTCCCCGCCAAAAAGTCCTTTCTTCTATTCAAGGTCCCCTGCCTTGCGAGCCAAGAATAACACATGCTTGCGATATCGCCAGCCCAACAACCACATAAGGTTGACGTTCAATTCCCATGACGAAAAGGCAAGTCTGAGACGGGACACAGCGACGACTGGAATTGTGACAGACCGGTCCGGTCGAGTGCGTAGCGAGGACGTCGGTCGATGAACAGCGATCACGATCGCTTCACAAAAACCGATTCTGATTATTTGGCCTTCGTAATTATGCAGTTAGGGTCATTTTTTAACCGGTTTTGTTTAGTAACACCCGTAACCGATTAAGCAACGGTTGACATCCTCATTACCTTACAACATGATTCTTCGCTATGGACCGATCATCAAACACCGCATGGCTTTACGGCCTGCTCGTTTTGTCGCTTACGCTGCGTCTCCTTGGGGGGCATGGCGGGTAGCGCGTATCCAGTCCTCGGACACGTAAGCCCCGCATCCAGAAGGATTGTGGGGTTTTTTTTATCAAAATTGCACCAGGTTGAGGTACCACCATGCGAATGTACTCGGAAGCAGACGTCGATATATCCTGTCTTGCAGATCGTCAGATCACCATATTGGGCTACGGCAGCCAGGGACGGGCGCACGCGCAGCAGCGGCAGCAGCTGGGCGAATGCCCAGGCGGACGGTCTCAAGGTCATGGAGCCAAACGACTCGGTAAAGGACGCGAGCATCGTCATGTTCCTGACCCCGGACATGGTCCAGAAAGCACTTTATCGGTCGCTGGTCGATGATATCCCCAACGGGGCCACGTTGATGTTTGCCCATGGATTCGCGGTGCACTTCAAGCAGGTAGAGCCACGTAGTGACCTGAATGTCGCCTTGATTGCACCAAAGGGACCGGGCGGCCTCGTTAGACGTCAGTTCGAGGAAGGCCATGGTGTCCCCTGCCTGGTGGCTATTCACCAGGACGCCAACGGCGATGCGCTGAAGATTGCGCTCGCCTATGCGGCCGGGATCGGCGGTGCACGCGCGGGAGTCATCGAAACAACGTTTGCCGAGGAGACAGAGACAGACCTGTTCGGCGAACAGGCCGTGCTCTGCGGTGGCGCTACCGAACTGATCGTTGCGGGTTTCGAGACGCTGGTCGAGGCAGGCTATCAGCCAGAGGTAGCGTATTACGAGGTGATGCACGAGCTAAAGCTGATTGTCGATTTACTGCATGAAGGAGGCCTTCGCAAAATGCACAAGTTCATTAGCGATACGGCCGCCTGGGGAGACATGATCAGCGGCCCGCGTGTAGTTGACGACCGCGCGCGCGCGGCGATGAAAGAGATACTGACCGAGATTCAGGACGGCACCTTTGCGCGCAACTGGATCGCCGAGAACGACAGCGGCATGCCCGAATTCAAGCGCCTGATGCAGGCGGATCTCGAACATCCTATAGAGCAGGTCGGCTCGACCTTGCGGAGCCGCATGGACTGGCTGCAGGACTAGCCTGCGGCGCGCCTTAGACATCCAATGACATAGCCGAGGATAATTCCGATGTCAGACGAATTGCGAGATAACAGGGTACGTATTTTCGACACTACATTGCGAGACGGGGAACAAGCCCCGGGCTGCAGCATGACACTTGGTGAGAAGCTCCGCGTTGCCAAAGCGCTGTCTGAATTGAATGTGGACATTATCGAGGCGGGCTTCCCGGCCGCTTCTCCCGGCGATTTCGAGTCAGTTAAAGCCATAGCGGACAGTAACTTCGGCCCAATTATTTGCGGACTTGCCCGATGCAACGCTGCTGATATCCAGAAAGTCTACGACGCCGTGAAGGGTGCCGACCGTCATCGGATTCATGTGTTTGTTGCAACCAGCGCGATTCACCGCGAGCACAAACTGAAGATGGCCAAGGAAGAGATCATTAATAGTGCGGTCGGCGCAATCAAAATGGCACGTGAACTGGTTAACGATGTGGAATTCTCTCCGGAGGATGCGTCCCGCACCGAGTTATCCTACCTTGCGGAAGTGGTTTCAGCCGCCATTGAAGCCGGCGCGACTACGGTCAACATTCCCGACACCGTGGGCTACACCGTGCCAGCCGAGTTCGATCGCCTGTTCCGCTATCTGCGTGAGCACGTCGATGGAATTGACGACATCATACTCAGCGTGCACTGCCATGACGATCTCGGCATGGCGGTTGCAAACAGCCTTGCCGCCGTTAATGCCGGGGCGCGCCAGATCGAGTGCACGATCAATGGAATTGGCGAACGCGCTGGCAACTGTAGCCTGGAAGAGGCCGTTATGGCCATCAAGACCCGCGCCGAGTTCTTTGGCCTCGAGACCGGGGTCGATACGACGCGGCTCTATCCGACATCAAGGCTGGTATCCAGTATCACCGGTATGCATACGCCGCGTAACAAAGCAATCATCGGTGAAAATGCTTTTGCGCACGAGGCGGGCATCCACCAGCACGGCATGCTGCAGCATGCATCAACGTACGAGATTATGCGGCCGGAGGATGTCGGATTGAGCCGCTCGAACCTTGTCCTGGGCAAACACAGCGGCCGGCACGCGTTCCGCGATCGGGTCTCCGAGCTTGGCTTTGAACTGGATGATTTCGAGACCAATCGCGCTTTCCAGGAGTTCAAGAAACTCGCGGACAAGAAGAAGGACGTTTATGACGGTGACATCGAGGCAATCATCATGGATGCCGAGGGCACGTCCACGGGGCCCTGGTCGCTAAAAACGCTGGAAGTGCAAACGCATACCGACCAGCCGGCGACGGCGGCGGTAATGCTGGCGAATGAGGATGGTAGCGATGTGACCCAAAGCGCCCATGGCGATGGTCCGATCGCGGCCGCTTTTCTTGCCCTCGAGAATGCGACCGGCGTTCATCTGACACTCAGAAATTTCGAACTGCACAGCGCATCGATCGGCGAAGACGCACAGGGCGAAGTGACCGTCACCGTTGATTACGAAGGTGAGAGTTATCGCGGACGGGGCACGAGTGTCGACATCGTTGAGGCAGGCTGCCGTGCGTGTCTTGAAGTCATGAATCGAATACTGCGGCGCAAGCAGTCCGGACGCTCGGGGCCCGGCAAGCCGACGCCCGAACAAGCCACCATCTAGGCAGCCTCCGTGAGTGCTTCGACGCTGTTTGAGAAGGTTTGGTCCGATCACGTGGTCGTCGCGGAGACGGCGGATACGCCTGCCGTGCTTTACATCGACCTGCACATCATTCATGAAGTCACCACGCCGCAGGCGTTCAGCGTGCTGCGCGAACAGGAACTGCCCGTTCGACGCCCGGACCTCACCTTGCCCACGATGGATCACTCCACTCCAACCACGCCGGTATCCAGTTTCAAGGATCTGGCTGTTGTCGGAGACGACGCAGCCAATCAGATCCGCCAGATGGAAATCAATTGTGACGAATTCGGTCTGGATCTCATCGGCTTTGGCAATGCGCATCGCGGCATTGTGCACGTGATCGGGCCCGAGCTCGGGGCTACCCAGCCCGGCAAGACGATCGTCTGCGGCGATAGCCACTCCAGTACTCACGGCGCCTTCGGCGCCCTCGCCTTCGGTATCGGCACGACCGAGGTTGGCCACGTCCTCGCAACACAATGTCTGTTGCAACGTCGACCGAAGACACTGTCAATCGACGTCGGCGGCACGATGCCGGAGGGAGTGAGCGCGAAAGACCTTATCCTCGCAATCATCGGAAAAATCGGTGTCGATGGCGGTACCGGACACGTTATCGAATACCGGGGCGAGGCGATATCAAGCCTCGACATGGAAAGTCGAATGACCGTCTGCAACATGTCGATCGAGGCGGGTGCGCGCGCCGGAATGATTGCCCCCGACGATACGACGTTCGAATACCTGCATGGGCGACCTCGCTCGCCACAGGGCGCCGATTGGGACACCGCCGTCGAGCGATGGCGAGGATTGCGCAGTGACAATGACGCACAGTTTGACCAAACGGTGACGCTCGACGCCAGCACGCTGCAACCGATGGTCACGTTTGGCACCAACCCGGGCATGGTGATTGGTGTCAATGACCCCGTTCCCGACGGCGGTGACGACACGAGCTTTCGAAAAGCGCTTGACTACATGCGGATTGAATCCGGAAAACCAATGACCGAGAACGCGGTTGACGTTGTTTTCATCGGCAGCTGCACCAATGGCCGCCTGTCCGACATCGAAGAAGCCGCCCGAGTGCTTCAGGGGCGAAAAGTTGCCGACGGCGTACGCATGCTGGTTGTGCCCGGTTCGCAGCAGGTGAAGAACGAAGCCGAGGCCAAAGGCCTTGACCGTATTATCCTGGAAGCCGGCGCGGAATGGCGCGAAGCCGGTTGTTCGATGTGCATCGGCATGAATGGCGACACGGTGCCGCAGGGGAAGCTCAGCGTTAGTACGAGCAACCGCAATTTTGAAGGACGCCAGGGAGTCGGGGCACGCACCGTTCTGGCCAGTCCCGCGACTGCCGCGGCGTCAGCTGTACAGGGTCGGGTAAGCGACCCGAGGATCTTTTCGTGACCGGCGTCAGACACATCTCGTCGCGCACCGTTGTGCTACCCACAAAGGACATCGACACCGACCAGATTATTGCGGCACGTTTCCTCACAACCACGTCACGCGACGGTCTTGGCGAGAGTCTCTTCTATGATCTTCGTTACAGAGCCGATGGCGGCGACAATCCCGAGTTTCCACTTAACGACCCAGAGGCGCGAGGATGCACCGTACTCGTGGCCGGCAATAATTTTGGCTGCGGCTCGTCCCGCGAGCACGCACCGTGTGCCCTTCTTGACTACGGATTTCGAGCGATTATCTCGACCGAGATTGCAGACATCTTCCGCAACAACGCGCTCAAGAACGGACTCGTTCCGGTCGTCGTCGATACGGAGACGCACCGCTGGTTACTCGACAATCCGGGTGCCGAAGTGAACATCGATGTGCAGGACGCGACTGTTGCCCTGCCCGATGGAAGAAAGACGCGTTTCCCGATCGATGGCTTCGCTAAACACTGCCTGCTGGAGGGCATCGATCAGCTGGGGTTCCTGCGCCAGCACATGGATGCGATTACGAACTTCGAGGAGAACCGCCCGTGGACGCCGTAATCGTGCTGCTGGGCGGCGACGGCATCGGTCCGGATGTTACGAAGGCAGCCAGGCAAGTCATGCAGTCTGTTGCGGATTCATACGGCCATCGTTTCTCCTTCAAGGAAGAATTGATGGGTGGTGCTGCCATCGATGCGACCGGCGACCCGTTACCAGCCGCGACTATCGCGAGCTGCGAAGCGAGCGACGCCGTCCTTTTGGGCGCGGTTGGCGGTCCCAGGTGGTCCGACCCCAACGCCGCGGTACGACCCGAACAGGGCTTGCTGAGACTTCGTTCCTTGCTGGGCGTTTACGCGAACATTCGTCCGGTCAAAATCTACAGCGAACTCGCAGGCGCATCGCCGCTGCGGCCCGAGATTCTCGAGGGAGTGGATCTGCTCGTCGTGCGTGAGCTGACGGGCGGCATTTATTTCGGTGAAAAGACGCGCTCCGAGACATCCGCCAGCGACGTCTGCACCTATCACAGCCATGAGATTGAACGTATCGTTCGTGTCGCGGCTCGGCTTGCGGCCGGTCGCCGCAAGAAGCTGTGTTCCGTCGATAAAGCCAATGTGCTGGAGACCTCCCGTCTATGGAGGGAGGTGACTGACCGGTTGATGGCCGCGGAGTTCGCCGATATAGAGCTCGAGACGCTGCTCGTCGACGCAGCCGCCATGCACCTGCTCAGCCGGCCCGCATCTTTCGACGTGATTGTTACCGAAAACATGTTCGGCGATATCCTGACGGATGAGGCGTCGATGCTGGCCGGTTCCATGGGCATGCTGCCCTCGGCTTCGCTCGGCGATTCAGCACGTGGCCTGTACGAGCCTATTCACGGATCCGCGCCCGACATCGCGGATCGCGGAATTGCAAATCCCTGTGCCGCGATAGCCAGCGCTGCACTTTTGCTCAGGCACAGCCTGGGACTCGAGCAAGAAGCCACCGCTATAGAATCGGCGATCGAATCGGCGATCAACGCGGGGGCACGAACTGCGGATATCGTCGCGACAGGCGAGGACCCGATCTCGACAGACGAGATGACTGACGCAGTTATTCGCGGCCTGCATTAGCCGACGCTAGTTTTAGCGACGCCTTGTTGGCGACGCGAAATCGACTGATCTTTCTGCCCAGCGCGTCCGTTTCAATCAGGAATCCGTCATGTCCATGTGCGGAGTCCAGTATCTCGTAGCTCGCCGCCGGCAGATGTTCTGCCAATAGCTGCTGTTCCTCCGGCGGATACAGGGTGTCCGTGCTCACAGAGACGATCAGGGCCGGCTGTGAGATCGACGCCAGCACCTCCTCGTACTCGCCCCTGCTTCGCGCCAGGTCGTGAGTGTGCATTGCATGGGTAAGCGTCACGTAAGTGTTCGCGTCGAATCGATCGTTGATCTTCTTACCCTGGTGGCGGAGGTAGGACTGTACCTGATATTGGTCTTCCACTTTTTGATCACGGCCAAAGCGTTGATCGAAGCTCTGCCAGCTTCTGTACGTACACACAGCCATCATGCGCGCCGCTGCGAGACCCGTCGTCGGCGGCGATTCGTCACTGTAGTAACCGTTATTCCAATTCGGATCCGCGGCGATGGCCGCTCGTTGTGCCTCACTGACGCCTATGCACCACGCGGAATGACGCCCGCCCACACCGATGGGAACGAGACTGCCGACGCGATCAGGATAACTCACCGCCCACTCGAGCGCTTGCATGCCGCCTAACGACGGCCCCGTCACAAGTTCCAGACGTGAGATGCCAAGTTCGTCGAGCAACACGCGCTGCAGTTCGACCATGTCGCGGACAGAGATTCGCGGGAAGTCGGCACGGTAGCGACGTTCGGATCCAGGCTTGATGCTTGCCGGTCCGGTGGTGCCATAGCAACTGCCCAGAATATTCGCGCAGATAATGTAATCGTACGCCGGATCGAATGCCTTACCGGCACCGATGATGTTGGGCCACCAGGCTTCGACGTCTGCCGAGCCGGTCAGCGCATGACAGATAAGGATGGCACGATCAGCGCCATTGGCCGGATCACCCCAGGTCCGGTAAGCGATCTCGACATCGTTCAGGCGCTCGCCGTTCTCGAGGACGAAAGCGCCCGGTATCGTTACGAACCGGGTTTCTTTGGCGATATGCGCTCGCAGATACGGCGGAAGGCTCATCGATTCATTAACCAACGGCCGCCGTTACGCCCTGCAGTGGCGGCACCATCGCCGCCGCCTCCAGCGCTTCGAGTACGTCCGCGACCAGATCCTCCGACGCTTCCAGACCCACCGAAAGCCGGACCAGGTTGCATCGGATTCCCGCTTCGGCCAGTGCCTCTTCATTGACTGGTGCATGGGTCATCGAGGCAGGATGACAAACCAGACTTTCGACACCCCCCAGCGACTCGGCCAGTGAGAAGTACTTGAGGTGTTCGACGAATGTCTTTACGGCCGCCCCGCCCCCTTTTATTTCAAAGCTGATCATGCCGCCAAATCCACGTTGCTGACGCCTGGCTATTTCATGGCCCGGATGCGTCGTGAGTCCCGGATAATACACGCGGTCAACCTGCGAGTGCTCATCGAGTACGTTCGCGAGCAAGGCCGCATTTTCCTCATGCTGCCGAATTCGAGGGTGCAAGGTACGAATACCCCGCAGGGTCATAAAGCTGTCGAATGGCGCGCCGGTAATACCGATGCAGTTCGCCCAATAGGCGATTTTCTCTGCGAGCTCCTCGGTCGCCGCAACGACACAGCCGCCAACTACGTCGCTGTGTCCGTTGATGTACTTCGTCGTTGAGTGAATGACCAGGTCCGCGCCGAACTCGATCGGGTTCTGCATTGCCGGTGATAGGAACGTGTTGTCCACCGCAAACAGAGCGCCACAGTGCAGCGCAATGTCCGCAATCGCGCTGATATCGACGATACGCAGCAAAGGATTTGAGGGTGTCTCTGTCAGGATGATCTTCGGACCGCACATGCAGGCTTCACGCAGTGCTTTCAGGTCTGTCTGGTCAACGAACCTGACTTCGAACAGCCCTTTCTTGGACTGTTGCTCGAAGAGACGAAACGTGCCGCCATAGCAATCGTGCGGCGCAATAATCACGTCCCCGGGCTCGAGGAGTTGCGTCAGCAGCGTCAAAGCCGCCATACCGGATGAGGTCACCACCGCACCGGCGCCACCTTCGAGTTCGCAAAGAGCGTCGGCGAGCGCGTCACGGGTCGGATTGCCAGAGCGCGTGTAATCGTACTGCCTTTTTTCACCGAACCCCGCGAAAGCGAAGTTGGACGAAAGGTGCAATGGCGGTACCACCGCACCGTGCTGAGTGTCCGACTCAATAGACGCGCGCACGGCTCGGGTTGCTTTGCTTGCTGTGGAAGTCATTGCCTGTCTCCGCTGATCGATTCCAATTTCTTCTCATCGGAACCCTGCGAAGCCAGCAAGGGAGGGATGTTCTGCCCTTCATCCTGTCGTTCTCGGAATGTTGCAGAAACCCTCATCTATCGATGCTGCTGCAAACTTCGCAACGCATCGCAGGAGTTGGCACCTTTTCAGGATGGTTAGTCCTGAAGGTTGCCCCGGCGTCGTCGGGCCTATCCCTCGACCGGTCTCGATGAGTGGAATCGAGTGTATGTTCATGCACACGCGAGCGTCAAGGCATTTGGCCGCGATTATTTAGTCTCATAAGTAACCGTTTATTCTCGATTCATACGGGACGCGGCAGCTGCCAACGGCAATATCCCGAGAAAAGACTTGCCAATTTTGTCTTAATGTAATAGCGTGCTAATACATTATTACATTGGCATGACATGAAACCCAATCGACACGACTCCCAGCGTCGGCAGAAGATCGCCGAAGATGCGCTTTTTGAGGCGGTTATCAGTTTGCAGACGCCAGCCGAGTGCCGCAATTTCCTCAAAGACCTGTGCACGCCGGCCGAGTTGCAGGCCCTGGTCGACCGTTGGCAAGTTGTCGAGTACCTCGAACAAGAACTGCCCTACCGCAAGATCCACGATCTCACCGGCGTCAGCGTGACCACCATAGGCCGCGTAGCGCGCTTTCTTTCCGATGGCTTTGGCGGTTACCGGACCGCCATAGAACGCACCCGTCACCGCGACACACAAACGTCTCACTGAGGATATTCCGATGGATAGCCCCGAGCAGCGCATTAAGATTGCGGTGCAAAAAACTGGCCGTTTGACCGATCACTCCGTCGAGTTGCTGGAGCGCTGTGGGCTTACGCTGACCAAAAGTAAAGACCAGCTGATTTACTACGGGGAGAACATGCCGATCGACCTGTTGCTGGTCCGCGACGACGACATTCCGGGTCTTGTCAGCGAAGACATCTGCGATCTGGGCATTGTCGGTCTCAACGTCGTTGAAGAGAAGCGACTCAACCTGGAGGCGGGCGGCAATGCAGGCTTGTTCAAGCAGATCTACGAACTCGACTTCGGACATTGCAGACTCGCGCTTGCGGCGCCGGAGGGTACGGAATACTCGGGCCCGGAATCGCTTGAAAAGTCAAGAATTGCAACTAGTTACATAGGTATATTAAGTAATTACTTGAATAAGAATAATATCGACGCCGAGACCGTATATTTTTCAGGCGCGGTCGAAATTGCGCCCAAGCTCGGCCGGGCGGATTTTATCTGCGACCTCGTCTCTACCGGTTCCACGCTCAAAGCGAACGGCCTGACCGAAGTCGAAGTCTTGCTGGAGAGTGAGGCCGTAGTGATTCAGACGCAGGCACCCCTGGGCGCCGACAAACAGGCTCTGGTCGACAAGATACTGCAAAGGCTCGACGGCGTCCTTCAAGTTCGCGAGAGCAAGTACATTATGCTGCATGCGCCGCGAAGTGGCAACGACGAAAAAGTCGCCGTACATGCCGTGTGCCGCGAAACGGTATTCTGGGAAACCCTGGAAAACCTCAAGGCCGCCGGTGCGAGTTCATTGCTCGTACTACCGGTGGAAAAGATGCTGGCCTGACCGTGGCAATGGAGCTGAAAGTTTGGTCCGAGCTGCCTGAGGCCGAGCAAACGGCGATGCTTCAAAGGCCGGCTGTATCGCAGAGCGCGGAGATACGGGACGGCACGGCGGCCATTATTTCCGAGGTGCGGCAGCGCGGCGACCGGGCGCTCCGTGACTTCAGCCTTACATTCGACGGGGCCGACGTGAGCGATCTCCGCGTTCGGGAGGAAGAAATCGCTGCCGCGACGCAACAGTTGAGCCAGACGCAGCGGGACGCGATCGACCTCGCAATCAACAACGTGCGCATTTTTCATGAGCAGCAACGGCCGGTAGCCATCGTCGTCGAGACGATGCCGGGTGTCGTCTGTGAACGCGTCAGCCACGCGATCGACTCCGTCGGTCTTTACGTCCCCGCCGGAACCGCGCCGCTGCCCTCTGCCGCAATCATGCTGGCCGTTCCCGCGACGATCGCTGGCTGTACGACGAAAATCCTCTGCACACCGCCGCGACGGGACGGTAGCGCCGATCCCGCGGTGCTGGTTGCGGCCAGCCGCGCAGGCGTGACCGATATCTTCAAGGTGGGTGGCGCACAGGCAATTGCGGCAATGGCCTATGGGACAGAGACTATTCCGAAAGTGCGAAAGATATTCGGACCCGGCAATGCCTGGGTGACCAGCGCGAAGTCGCAGGTAAGTGCTGACCCGGCTGGCGCGGCAATGGATATGCCGGCGGGACCGTCGGAGGTCCTGGTGATAGCCGATGAACACGCATCGGCCGAATTCGTTGCCGCCGACTTGCTATCGCAGGCTGAACATGGCGTCGACTCACAGGTGGTGCTCATCACGACGTCGGGCAATCTGGGCGTCGAGGTAATTGCCGAACTGGACAGGCAGTTGTCGGAATTATCAAGGGCCGAGATAGCCTCGCAAGCACTCGGGCACTCTCGTGCCATACAGGTTGACGATCTGGAAACCGCCGCAGCGGTGAGCAACCGCTATGCGCCGGAACACCTGATTTTGCACACCGAGAATCCCCGCAGCCTGTTGCCAGCGCTGCGCAACGCGGGCTCTGTCTTTCTGGGCACCTGGACGCCGGAAGCGGTCGGCGACTATTGCAGCGGCACGAATCATGTCCTGCCCACCTACGGTTATGCGCAGACCTACAGTGGTTTGGGGGTCGATCAGTTTATGCGCCACATGACCGTCCAGGAATTGAGCCGAGAGGGCCTCGAAAACCTCGGGCCAGCCGTCGTGAGCCTTGCTGGTCTGGAGGGACTGGATGCACATGCGGCTTCGGTCGGTCGCCGTCTGAGGTCGGAAGGATGAGCATCGTACGACTCGCACGTCCCGAGATTCAGTCGCTGCATGCCTATGACGCGGCTGAGCAGGTCGATGACACGATCCGGCTGAATGCCAACGAATCGCCGATGGCGATAGCCGGCGATCGATTCCGGCGGCCGCTGAATCGATACCCGGAAGTACGCCCTCAGAGCCTGCGGCGCGCGCTGGCGCTGCGTTTTGGCTGTTCGCCGGATGCCCTGTTGGTTACCCGCGGTTCGAGCGAGGCGATCGATCTGCTCGTGCGAAGCTTCTGCCGCGCCGGCGAAGACAGCGTGCTGACGACCTCGCCCTCATTCTCCATGTACAGGCACTACGCTGAAATACAGGGTGCCCGAATAATCGAGGTTGTAACCCGCGCAGAAGACGACTTCGCCATCGACGTCGACGCGATGCTGGCCGCGTGTGAGGCCTCCACGAGGCTGGTTTTTGTCTGCTCCCCGAATAACCCGACAGGCACGAGCCTGCCGAGACCGCAGCTGGAGAAACTGCTGCAGGAGCGCGGCGACCGATCGGCGATTGTTGTCGATGAAGCCTATGTTGAATTCAGTGGTGCGCCTTCCGTAATCGAGTTGCTCGACACCTACCCCAACCTCCTGGTGCTCAGGACGCTGTCGAAGGCATTGGCTTTCGCCGGTGCGCGCTGCGGGGCGGTCGTCGGGCCGAACTCCGTCATCACGATGCTAAGCGCCGTTCAGGCGCCGTATGCGCTCGCCACGCCAGTTGTCGAATGCGTAGAGGATGCGTTGCAGGACGAGCAGATTGCCCTGGCCGAAGCTGCCGTAACGCACATTATCGTCGAGCGGCAACGACTCATTCGTGAAATCAGCGCTTTCGGGTTCGTCAAGAAGATCTGGCCCAGCGACGCGAACTTCTTCCTGATCGAGGTTGAGGATGCAGGCGAGGTACTTAGGTGCTGCCAGGATCAAGGTATTCTGCTGCGCTACTTTGGCGGCGCGCTCGCGTCCTGCATTCGCGTATCCGTTGGCAGCACTGACGAGAACGATCGACTATTGCACGCCCTTGGAATGCTGCAGGGGACCGGAGCATGAGTGAGAAGATATTATTCATCGATCGCGACGGGACACTGATCGAAGAGCCTGATGATTTTCAGGTTGATACCCTCGAGAAAATCCGACTCGTCGATGATGCTATCCCGTCGCTCCTTGAATTGGCGAATCATGGCTATCGCTTCGTCATGGTGAGCAATCAGGATGGCCTCGGTACCGGCGCCTTTCGACAGTCTGATTTCGATACCTGTCAGGCTCATGTGCTGCAGCTATTTACGAGCCAGGGCGTCAGGTTCGATGAGATCTTCATTTGCCCCCATTTGCCGGCCGAAAACTGCGAATGCCGTAAGCCGCGCACCGGCCTGCTGACGAAGTATCTTGCAGCGACAAACATCGATCTGGCCGCGTCGGCCGTTATCGGTGATCGTGCGACCGATATGGAACTGGCCGATCGTCTTGGCGTTCGCGGCCTGTTGGTGAATTCCGACGCACCAGCGGCTTTGACCTGGCCGGACATCGTAAAGCATCTGTGCTACTCGGATCGCACGTCAACGATCGAACGCAATACCAACGAGACCCGTATACGTGTCACCGTGAATCTCGATTCCGGTGGCGGTAGCCGCGTCGATTCGGGAATAGGATTCTACGACCATATGCTGGAGCAGATTGCGAAGCACGGCGGCTTCGGCCTGGATTTGCGTTGCGACGGCGATCTCGAGATCGACGAACACCATACCGTCGAGGATACAGCGATCTGTCTCGGTACCGCACTGCGGCAGGCATTGGGAAACAAGCACGGCATCGGGAGATACGGCTTCCTCTTGCCCATGGACGAGAGCGAAGCCAGAGTCGCGCTTGACCTGTCGGGCCGAGCCGCCTTTCAGTTCACAGGCGATTTCCCGCGCGATCAGGTCGGACAGTTTTCCACAGAGATGGTAGAGCATTTCTTTCGGTCACTTGCCGATGCACTCGGCGCGGCACTACACGTCGAAGTCACCGGCGAGAATACGCACCACATGATCGAGGCCTGCTTCAAGTGTGTGGGGCGCGCACTGCGCCAGGCAATCAGTCGGGACGGGACGGATTTGCCTTCCACCAAAGGCACGTTGAGCTAAGTGCATGAGTAAGATTGCGATCATTGACGGTGGCGGGGCCAACATCGCCTCTTTGTTATTCGCGTTTGAGCGGTTCGGTCGCGACGCCGAGCTGACGACGGATGCCGCAGTTATCGAATCAGCCGATCGCGTGCTGTTACCGGGTGTCGGCGCGGCGAAAGACGCGATGCAACGACTGGCCGCAGCAGATCTGATCGACGTAATTCGCGCGCTCAAGCAGCCCGTTCTCGGAATCTGCCTTGGCATGCAGCTGCTGCTGGACGGTTCCGAGGAGGAGGACGTCGAATGCCTGGGCATCATCCCGGGGATCGCCGCTCGCCTGCCGGCGACACCGTCCTGTCCGGTGCCCAACATGGGCTGGTGCAGGACGACGATGACGCGAGATCACTCCCTGCTCAACGATATTAAAGACGGCAGTTACTTCTACTACCTGCATAGCTATGCCCTGCCCGTCTCGGATTATTCCCTGGCCACGGCTGAGCATGCGGAACAGTTTTCCGCCGTTGTCGGACGAGACAATTTCGTCGCCGCACAGTTTCATCCCGAACGTTCTTCGGCTGCCGGCGCCCAGTTGCTACGTAATTTCCTGGCGGAGAGCGTATGAGGATCATTCCGGCCATTGATCTGAAAGACGGAAAGTGCGTGCGCTTGTTGAAGGGCGATTTCGATAAGACCACCGAATACAGCGACGATCCGGCGGCGATGAGTCGGCGCTTCTCAAACCTGGACGTACAGGATCTTCATGTCATCGATCTGGACGGTGCGCGCTCCGGCAAGCAGGAGAATCGATCTATCGTGCAAGCGATCGCTGCCGACACTGGCCTCGATATTCAGCTGGGCGGCGGCATACGGGACCGCAACGCCGTCGCGGATTGGCTCCGCAACGGTGTTACCCGCTGCATTATTGGCAGCATGGCGATTACAGATATTCCGAAGGTTACAGATTGGCTTGGCGAGTTCGGGCCGGAGCGGCTCGTATTGGCTTTGGATGTCAACATCGCGGACAACGGTACACCGATGCTGACGACACACGGCTGGACCAGAGAATCGGATGAGTCGCTGTGGAGCTGTCTGGATCGTTACGCCGACCACGGGGTCCGGCATGTATTGTGCACGGACGTGAGTCGCGACGGCGCCATGGCCGGCCCGAATATTCAGCTGTATCGGGAAACGCTGCGGCGCTATCCGGACTTGCAGTTACAGGCGTCCGGCGGCGTTCGAGATATCAACGATCTCCAGGCGCTGAGGGACAGCGGCATTCCCGCCGCTATATCGGGCCGCGCCCTGCTGGACGGTGCGATTACTGCTCAGGAGGTGGCGTCATTCCGGCAAAACGCATAATTCCCTGCCTGGACGTTCGCGACGGCGTGGTCGTCAAAGGCGTGCAGTTCCGCAATCACCGTGTGGTCGGTGACATCCTCGAACTCGCGCAACGATACTGTGCCGAAGGCGCAGACGAGCTGGTCTTTTATGACATTACAGCGAGCCCGGACGACAGAAGCGTCGACCGCAGCTGGGTAACGCGCGTCGCCCGGGTGCTGGACATACCGTTCTGCGTTGCCGGCGGCATCCGTAGCGTCGACGATGCCGAGGACGTATTGAACAAAGGTGCCGACAAAATCTCGATCAATTCCCCGGCCCTGGCGGAGCCGGAGCTGATAACGGCGTTAGCCAGGCGCTTTGGATCACAATGCGTC
>CAMYMR010000091.1 GCA_947259285.1 uncultured Woeseiaceae bacterium
GCGCATGCCGAGATCGGGACCAGGCGCGATGGAGTTTGAGCGCTGTGCAACGCCGACCGTCGGCATCGAATGGGAACTTCAGTTGCTGGATGCCGAAACGCTCGATCTCCGGCCCGGGATTATGCCGCTCATGGAGCTTTATCCCGACGGCGATTTTGTCAAGCCGGAGTTTGTGCAGTCCTGCGTCGAGCTGACGAGCCCTGTCTCGAAGACAAGCGACGATGCGGTAAGGAGTATCGGCCAGACCCTTTCCAAGGTGCTCCGGCGCTGCGAGGAGCTCGACATGACCGCGTGCGCCGCTGGTACGCATCCTTTTTGCCGGCGGCTTGCGCTCATTACGCCGACGCCGCGGTTTATGCGCATCGAAGAGTCCCGAGGCATCCTTGCTCACACGCAGATTACATTTAGCACACACGTGCACGTCGGTATGCCATCCGGCGACGAAGCGATGCGCGCGATGTCTCGCCTGATACCGGCGCTGCCGGCATTGATCGCACTCTCGGCCAACTCGCCGTTCTGGCGTGGGTATCAGACCGGGCACGTCGCATACCGACACCGTATTCTCGCGGCGGCTCCGAGCTTCGGGTTACCGGTTTCTTTCAGCTGCTGGGCGGACTTCGAGGAGTTTTATCATGCTGCACTCAGCTCCGGCATGATCGAGCATTTCAAGGACATTCATTGGGATATTCGACCGCATCCCGATTTTGGCACCATCGAGATCCGCGCCATGGACGCCGCACCGGACTTACAGAATCTGCACGCGCTGGCGGCTTTTGCCCGCGCCCTGGCTGTGTGCATGGTGCGAACTACGGACGGCGAAGTTGGCGAAATCCTGCCGGCCGAGCTGCCCTACTGGGTTGAACAAGAAAACTACTATCGCGCCGGTTGCAACGGGCTCGACGCGGACTTTATATATGACGAAAAAGGCCGACACCGGCCGATACGTGGTTTGATCGATGATTTGATCTCACTGTGCCGTGCGGTCGCGGAGGAAATCGGCGAAAGCAAAGGTCTCGAGCTGGCGAGGGAAATACTCGGCGGCCGGACAGGCTACTCCATGCAATCCGATTTATTTTCCGCGACCGGGTCGACGCAGGCTGTCACCAGGGAGCTCGTGCAGCGGTTGAGCCAGCGGCCCGACTAGGGTTTTGGTCCTGCTGTAGCGCTAATCCGCGAAAGTCGGGCGGTTCCTGAAGACTGCGCTTTTTGGATCCGTCACGATTGAATCGGGTGGAAAGGTGACGCCGATATTTCGCTGCGCCCTCGAACGGTGATGAACATGACGCCGCAGTCCGAAAAGTGGTCCAACAAAGTGACTCGTGAGAGTCATGCGCTGGATCTCGAGGAAGGCGTATTTACCTGGAAGGACCCGAAGAAAATCGCCCGTTCGCTAAAGGCATCGGCCGATGCCAGCGTAAGACGTAAAGCCCCGCCGTTGCGATCCGCAATGTCCATGCTGGTCTTCTACATCAACCGCGCAGGAACGAACCTGAATGACGAGCAGCGCCAGATTCTGGAACGGGCCAAAGTCGAACTGCGAAACCTCTACGAGCACGAGACGGGATAGAGATTCCCGGATATTACGGGCGGCTGTCGGCTGCCATTTCAGGTTCAAAGTCACAAAAAATACCGCCCTGTAGAAACGGCCAGCGCGCCTCGCGGTCACCATATTCCCGGGCTTGTTACATGACATAAACCCATTTGCCCGTTTTCTCCTTCAGACAGAATTCCTGTCGACGCACCACCCGTCGTCGCAAAAAGACCGCTTGTCGGATTGTCGGGTATCAACCCTTTATTTTTGGATTTCGGACACGGCGAAAACGCAGCCAAACCTTGACAATCGCTTTCGTTGCAGGTTCGAAGGCGAAATTCTTGCAACGCGACTTGGGCTTCGATCGACAGGGCATTCATTGTGACGAACTTCACAGTTCTGCATTTCCTCAAGGAAGAAAGCCGTGTAAACGGGCGCAAGTCGCAGAACGAACACTGGATTATTGGACATAATTTTGTAGCAGCAAATCGGTTTTGACCGACGAATTTCGACGGAATTGAAAACCAAATGAACCAGGAAATGTTGAAGATGTATCAAGCAAAGATGCGTAGATCCAACATGAATACAGATACCAGGCAGCGAACGATGAAGAACAACGCAAAAATCAGAACAGCACGAAACAGCGGCTTCACGCTGATCGAACTGATGGTAACGCTGGCCGTTGCCGCCATCATCCTGTCCGTTGGGGTGCCGAGTTTTCGCGCAGTCATAATGGATAACCGACTGGTTAGCCAGGCTAATCAGCTTGTCACATCGATCAAGATCGCCAGGAGCGCGGCGGTTCGCTATCAGCGAAATGCCACGGTTTGCGCCAGCGCCAATTTCGACGCTGCGGTTCCTTCCTGCTCGGCCAGCACCGACTGGTCAAACGGCTGGATCGTCTGGGTCGATAAAGACCGGGATGCCGCCACGGATGCGAACGAGGTCATTTCCGTCTTCGGCCCGATCCACGACGCTTCGACGCTAACCAGCGGCGCCTCGGCGTTCACCTACGACGCGCGCGGCTTTGGCGTCACCGGCGCTGCCGATATCACGCTGTGTGACAGCCGCACGGCGGAGACCGGTCGACTGATTCGGGTCAATACCGTCGGCAGAACCAACGTACAGCGCCAGGGGTGCTCGTAATGAACAAGCGTAACTACATCACCGCGCTTCCGGCTGGCGCAGCGGTTCGAAACCGGCAGTCAGGCTTCACGCTTATCGAAGTGCTGGTGTCCGTCATCATATTGTCGATCGGGCTTGTCGGCGTCGCGGGCCTGCAGGCGATCTCGTTGAAGAACAATCAAAGCGCGTTCATGCGGTCGCAGGCGACCGCGCTGGCCTACGACATGGCCGATCGCATGCGCTCGAATGTCCTGAGCGGGAACACCGGCTTGTATGACCCGACCGCGGCCGCAACAACGTCAGGCTGTACGTCTACGTCGGGGTGCTCGGCCCAGCAGATGGCGGAAAACGATCTTGCCGAGTGGAATGCCGCCATCACGACCTATCTCCCGATGGGCCAGGGCTACGTTTGCGTCGACAGCACGCCTGACGACGGCACAGGATTCGGGGACCCGCAGTGTGACGGCAATGGCACGAGCCTGGCAGTCAAGATCTGGTGGGACGACGATCGCGACGGCGTCATCAACATGACGTCGACCAACACAGAACGTCTGGCAATCACGGTCCAACTGTAACGATGAACAAGATGACAGCAAACACGTATTCCAAACAATCAGGCATGACCCTGGTAGAAATCATGATCGCCATGCTGATCGGCATCTTCCTGACGGGTGGCGTGCTGCAGGTTTTCTCCTCGTCGAGGCAGACCTACCGCGTGCACGAGGCCACCTCGAGAATGCAGGAGAACGGTCGAATGGCACTCGAGGTACTTGCGCGGGACATCCGCATGGCCGACTTCTGGGGCTGCGTCAGCGATCCCAGCAATTTCGTGAATAACCTGGATAACACCGGCACCGGTTATATCGACTTCCTGACCGGTGGCGTCGATGGAACCGAGGGCGCATCCGGTGCGCCGGACTCGCTGATCCTCCGCGGTGGATTTGATACGAATCTGAACGTCCAACCGCCATACGGGCCGCAGGCATCGGCGAACATAAAAGTGCCGCCAAACAACGGCCTGGAGCAGTTCGACATCGTGTTCGTCTCCGACTGCGAGGCGGGCGATATCTTCCAGATCACGAACGCCAATCCCGACACGGCCGGCACGGTGGTCCACAACACGGGCGTCGGCGATCCGGGCAATTACAACGTGACCAATCCCGGCTGCCCCGGCGGCGGCAACGCACACTGTCTTTCCAAGGTTTACGGCGCCGATGCCAAGCTGATGGCCACTCGGCAAATTACCTACTCGATCGCCACAGGGTCGGAGGGGCAGCCGGCGCTTTTCAGAAACGGCGTGGAGTTTCTTGACGGTATCGAGAACCTGCAGATCCTCTATGGCGAGGATACCGACGCGCCCGGACTGGCAGGATCCGGCGTTGCCAATTATTACGTCCCGGCAGACCAGGTCGCCAGTATGGAAAGCGTTGTCAGCATTCGCATTGCCGTCGTTGCGCGCTCTTACGACGACAACCTGACCGGCGGTGTTGCACAAGATTACAACCTCTTCGGAACGACTGTGACGCCGGCGGATAACCGATTGCGCCAGGTCTACACGAGCACGGTCGCCGTGCGAAACCGACTCTAGGATATTGACGGGTACAAAAAAATGAACTCGAACTCACGGATACTAGCGAAACTGAAGCCTCACGGCCGCCAGCGTGGCGCCGTCCTCATCGTCAGCCTGGTGATGCTGCTGGTTATAACGCTGATTGCAGTCAGCAGCATGCAGGGCACGGTTCTCGAAGAGAAGATGGCCGGCAATACCAAGGATCGTAACCTGGCGTTCCAGACGACGGAGTCCGCAATCAGGGAAGCGGAAAACTACATCGAGAGCGTCGTGAGTCTAGGTGCTTTCAGCGGCACCGGCGGCCTATACGGCTTCGCCAGCGCCCAGCCGGACTACGCGTCAAGTACCACCTGGACCGATACAGCGCAGCACGTGGTCGCCGGCAGCAACTACGGCTCTTACGAAGCACCAAAGTACTTCATTAAACACTTCACGACCGTAAAGGGCACGGAAGGTGCGATGAACATGTCCGGCTACGGCGACAACAAGGGTACCGGTGACGTGAGCATATTTCTGATCACCGGCCGCGGCTCCGGCGGCAGCGCCGACTCCGCGGAGGTGATGCTGCGTAGCCACTACGGGCGAATCTTCTAGATAACAGGTAGCAATAATCTTATGAAGACCAAAATGAAATCTTATACTGCCACGACGAGCGCTGCGCTGCTGACCTGCGCACTGCTTGCTCCTGTTACGGCTTCTTCGGCGCCCGGCACGCTGGCCGACACGCCGCTGTTTTTGAGCAACTCCGTCGAACCGAACGTGCTTTTCATGCTCGACGATTCAGGCAGCATGAGCTGGGGCATGATGACGAAGGAAGACCGCGGCATCATGAACCTGAGCTGTCCCTATTACTTTGCGCAACCGGATCCTGCCTTTCCTGACGGCGAATTCTGGGTAATGCCCACCGAGGCACAGTTGCAGGCTGAAGGCATTGCGGCCCCGTATGGCGGCGTCTGGCGCGCCTGGAACAAGGACTACAACCGCATCTACTACGATCCCAGCATTACGTACGTGCCGTGGCCTGGTCTTGACGGAAGCGGCGCTCCTTACAAGAACTCGAACCCAACGGCGGCGCTCTATAATCCGGCTGATGCAGCCGACGGCTCGCTGAACCTGACCGTTGAGACGACCTATGATACCGACTATTGTCCCGGAGGTTTATCACTCGTTAGCGTCAAGAATTTCTACCCCGCGCGGTACAACATCTGGATTGACAGCGATGCGGACGGCGTTGTCGACGATAACGATGCGCACACGCTGATCGAAATACGACCAACGACGCTAACCTATGCGGGTGGGGCGAATCGCAGGGACTGCGCGGCGGCGCCCGTATGTACCTACGCCGAGGAGATGCAGAACTTTGCCAACTGGTTCAGCTACTATCGCAAGCGCGAATACGTTGCCAAGGCGGCCTACGGCCAGGTGATCGCGGGCGCCAGCAATGCGCGAGTCGGACTCGTGACGCTGCACAACAACGGTAGCGCCGATACAGAGATCAAGTCGATGAATGCGGATCCGACAGCGGGGGACAAACGGACTCTGCTCGACAACCTCTATTCGGGCTACGGAAACAGTGACACGCCGCTGCGTGACAAATTTGATAATGCCGGCAAATACCTGAGCTGTAAGGGCAACGACTACTTCAGTAACTGTCCCGCACTGCCGGAAGACGCCGGTGGCGAATGCCAGCAGAACTTTACCGTTCTGATGACCGACGGTTATTACAACGGCTCGTTCAACGGTAACAACAATGAAGATGGTGATGACAATACCAAATGGGACAGCGGAACCGCCGGCCCTTATGGCGACTCCGAAAAGGAAACGCTCGCTGACATCGCCATGGAATACTACGAGAATGATCTATTTACGAGCGTAGACAACAACCTGCGGCCGCCACCGGGTGGCATCGACGAGAATACCGCCCAGCACATGGTGACTTACTCGGTAGCGTTCGGCGTCGACGGCACCCTGACCGCCATGCCACCCAACAGGACCGATCCGTTTGCATGGCCGGCACCGACCTCCGACGCGACGAAAATCGACGACCTGCGGCACGCGGCGTGGAACGGGCGCGGCGAGTTTCTCAGCGCCCAGAATCCCGCGGAGCTGATTTTCGGCCTGCGCAGCGCGCTCCAGTCCATCCAGGGCAGAGTGGGTTCCGCCGCCTCGGTTGCGTTCAACACAGGCTCCCTGAGCACGAACTCGCAGGTCTATCTTGCGCTGTTCAACAGCGACCGGTGGAACGGTAACCTGCTGGCCTTTGACCTGGATCCGAACACTGGCGCCATCAGCTCCACGCCGAGCTGGGCCGCGGCAAGCCGGCTGGATACGCGTAATCTCTCGACGAATCCCCGAACGCTGCTCACGCACGACGGATCTGACGGCATCGCCTTCCAATGGGCGGAGCTCACGACGGCGCAGAAAAACGATTTCCGCACCAATTCCAGCGGCGGCCTCGACAATGAGGCGACGGGCATGGCGCGACACGGCCACCTGCGTGGCGATCGCGGTTGCGAGGTCTCATCGCCGTCAACCTGCTACTACGACGATGGTACGAATGTCTTCAATTCCAAGGAGCTGAGAGAGCGCGGCAGTCGCCTGGGCGACCTCGTGCACTCCGGTCCGGTCTACGTAGGATCTCCGGAATCGAACTGGCCGGACGTTGCCCCGTTCCCCGGCACGGCCGGAGACACCTATACCGAATACCAGCTTGCAAACGCAACGCGGCCGGGCGTGATCTACGTCGGCGGCAACGACGGCATGCTGCACGGCTTCCTGCAGGCAAATGGCCAGGAGGTTCTGGGCTATGTCCCGAATGCGCTCTATTCGACCGGCGCGCTGGACGGAATGCACTACCTGACGGACCCTGCATACGCGCATCGTTACACCGTCGACCTGACGCCTTCCGTTGCCGATGCCTACGTCAAGACCACGCCAACCGGTTCCACGTCCTGGAAGACCGTGCTGGTGGGCGGCCTGCGCGGCGGCGGCCGAGGACTGTTCGCGCTGGATGTCACAGACCCAACCAGCTTCTCAGAGTCTTCAACCAATCCGGCAAGAACCGTCATGTGGGAATTCACGAGCACCGACGATCCCGACCTGGGCCACACGTTCAGCCGGCCGTCGATTGTTCCCCTCGAGGGTTCCGGTAACACGATTCGGTGGGCCGCGGTCGTTGGCAATGGCTACAACGATCTTGGCAGCGGGGAAGCGAAGTTGTTCATTCTGTTCCTCGAAGACGGCCTCGACGGGACCTGGGCGGCTGGATCGGATTATATCGAGATCACGACGGAAGTCGGAGATACCAGCAATCGAAACGGCTTGTCTACGCCCGCAGTCGTGGATACCGACGGCGACGGGCTGGCGGATCGTGCCTACGCCGGCGACCTGGAGGGTAACCTCTGGGCATTCGATCTGTCCGGCGCCAACACCGGCAACTGGGACGTCGCTCACAAGAGCGGATCGACGCCGACGCCGCTGTTCATTGCCGAAAGCAATCAGCAGATTACCTCGACGCCGGTCATCGTGCGCAACAGCAGCATACCTACCTCCAATGCCAATTTCCCAAACACGATGGTGATTTTCGGCACCGGCCAGTATCTGACTGCGGGCGACGTTACCACGATTGATACACAGGCCATGTACGGTGTCTGGGATTCGGGGACAGGCGAACTCGATAAGAGCGATTTGGTCAAGCAGACCATCGGCTACGGCTCTACAACGGGTGGCGTGTTCGGACGAACGCTTACGCAGAACGGCGTGGATTATGCCTCCGACGACGGCTGGTACATGGAGCTGCCCGACAGCGGCGAGCGCCTCGTGACCGATCCGGTGATTCGCGACGAGCTCGTGTTCTTCAATACGATGATCCCCGATGCGAATCCCTGTAATTTCGGCGGCAGCAGCTGGCTGATGGCCGCCAAGTGGATTAACGGCGGCAGCCCCGGCGAGATCTCTTTTGACATCAATCGGGACGGCAAGCTGGACAGCCTCGATCAGATAGGGGGCGACGCAGCCGTCGGAATGTCGGTCACGGGCATCGCGACCTCGCCGGTAAATCTCGCGAACAAGCGCTACACGTCGACTACCGAGACAACCGGCGGAAGCACGATCGAGGTTACCGACATCAAGGACGTCGGCGGCCCCGATACCGGTCGCCTGGCCTGGGAAGAACTGACGCCTTAAGACACTCGGCACTGGAGTCATTACATGAAAAAGACACTACTTCTGATCCTGACGATTGCTTTTGCAATGGCAGGTACCGCTCTTGCAGCGAATTTTCCGGCCTACTATCCGGCAAAGGGGTTTCCGAACACCGGCCGGGTTGACGCGGTATATGCCGAGGAAAAGAGGGTTGTCATCGGCGACATCTCCTACCCGATATCGGACTCGGTTGTCGTGCGCTCGCCAACGTCGAGGAACGACTCGCTGGCGCGAATTCGTAAAGGCGTGAAGGTAGGATTCAGGACTAAAGGCGAATCGACCATCGTCGAATTCTGGCTGCTGCCCAGCAACTACAAGTCGCGAACGCGCCGGTAATCGGCCCATCAAATCACTACTTTCCCGGAATCGAAAACATGAAGAAACAAAGCGGTTTTAACCTGATTGAATTAATGATCGTGGTGGCCGTCATCGGCATTATTGCGGCGGTGGCGTACCCGGCGTACCAGCAACAGCTTCGCGATTCACGGCGCGCAGATTGCGCCGGCGCCCTGACGAGCTTTGGCAGCAGCATGGAGCGTTTCTTCACGGTGAACAACACCTATCTCGGCGCTGGCGCCGGGGGCGGCAATACCGGCGCACCGACTATCTTCTCCACGACCTGCCCGGTCGACGGGGGAGAGGCCACGTACAACCTGACGATCCAGGCGGCGACGGCGTCAACCTACACCGTTCAGGCGGCTCCGGTCGGGCGGCAGACTGCTGATAAATGCGGCACGCTGACCCTCAGCAATACCGGGCTTAAAGGCGTCAGCGGCGCCAGTGCCGGCGTCACATGGGACGAATGCTGGTAGTGATACTGCTGCAACCCGCCTAAGTACATCCCCGAATGGCTGTCCGCAGATCCGGCCTGACACTATAGGTCATCGGCGCATGCCCCTGTGCGCCACAGTTATTCACGGAGGGAAACGGCCATGCGCACCTTGTCTCGCACCGTTCTCGCACTTTTTCTTTTGCTGT
>CAMYMR010000092.1 GCA_947259285.1 uncultured Woeseiaceae bacterium
GCGCAGGTTAAGGATCGAATCGACGACATAGAAAGCGTGGTCATCGAAACGCAGGAAGCGGGCGTTCGGATCATCGACAAGACCGGCCCGCTGGACAACCCGGCCGACCGCGATCACTGCATCCAGTACATGGTGGCGGTTCCGCTGATATTTGGTCGTCTGACCGCCGCCGATTACGAGGACTCTGTCGCGAGCGATCCCCGCATCGACGAACTGCGGGACAAAATGACGGTCAGAGAAAACGAGCAGTACACAAAAGACTATTTTGATCCCGATCTCCGCTACATCGGAAACGCAGTACAGGTCTTCTTTAAAGATGGCAGTAGCACCGACCGCGTCGAGGTTCACTTCCCGATCGGTCATCGTGAGCGCCGCGAAGAGGGTATTCCGGTCCTCAAGCAAAAATTTGTCGACAGCGTTTCACCCAAACTCGCCGCCAGGCAATGGGCCGAGCTCAACGTGCTGTGCGCGGACAGGGAAAAACTTGCAGCAACGCCGGTTGACGACTTCATGGCGCTGCTCGTTGCTTAATAACGACCGTAGGAGGCCGCCCCGGCGGCCGACGG
Source organism: uncultured Woeseiaceae bacterium (assembly GCA_947259285.1). Classification (GTDB taxonomy): domain Bacteria; phylum Pseudomonadota; class Gammaproteobacteria; order Steroidobacterales; family Woeseiaceae; genus UBA1847. The sequence continues at coordinate 567 of CAMYMR010000092.1, forward strand.
TCTGTAGGAGCGCGCCCCAGCGCGCGAAAGATGCAAGCAGCCTATCGGCTGCCGCGTTGCTTCGTTCAGGCTTCCGACGTTGTAGGAGCGCGCCCCTGCGCGCGAACGATGCAAGCAGCCTATCGGCTGCCGCGTTGCTTCGGCCGCTCGGGCGGCCTCCTACGGTAGTGCTGATGCTGATGCTGATGCTGTTGCTGTTGCCGATATTGGCATTTGCCGACGTCGAGCGACGCACGATCAATGACGGCAACCTCGTCCTGGAAGACATACCTGAAATTCCGATCGATGTCGTTGTGGATCTCATGCGCTACCAGAACATTCGAGCCGCGAATTTTCGAGCATTCACGGCAGACGGGAACAGTATTTATGTTTCGACCGGCTTCGGTGACGTGGACTCCCTGCACCGCGTGGACATGCCGGGCGGCGCTCGCAACCAGATTACGTTCTACCGGGAGCCGGTCAGCGGCGTAACCCGGCGACCGGAGAGCGAGGACCTGTTGTTCCTACGCGATGCCGGGGGCAGCGAGTTCGCCCAGATCTTCGAGATGGACCCTGCGAGCGGCAAGGCGAGAATGCTCACTGACGGCGAGTCCAGAAACAGCGGGGTCGTCTGGGATCGTCGCGGCGACCGCATCGCGTACCAGAGTACCCGCCGCAACGGCGCATCGAACGATGTCTGGCTTATGGACCCGGCCGAACCCTCCGGCGCCGAGTTGGTACTCGAATCCCCGGACGGCACGTGGTGGGGACCGGCCGAGTTCTCCGCGACCGGCAGCAAGCTGCTGCTGGCCAATTACGTCAGCATCGCGGATTCGCGGGTGCACGTACTGGACCTCGATTCCGGCAAATGCTCGCTGATTGCGGGAGGGCCCGACCACAGGAGCGCCAACCTGCCGGTAGCATTTGACGATGAATCCGGCGGCATCTGGTTTATCACTGACGAGGGCGGCGAGTTCAAACAGCTCGCATGGCAGCCGCCGGACTCTGGTGCCCGGCCGGTCATTGTTACGGCAGACATCCCCTGGGACGTGTCCAATGCGGCGATGAGTCACGACCGTAGCCGCCTGGCGTTCGTCACCAATGAAGATGGTGTGTCGCGCGTCTACCTCATGGATACGAAGTCCCGCGAATATCGGCGAGTCGAGACTATTCCAACGGGCCTCGCTTTCGGCATTTCATTTAGCCCCGATGACCGGCGACTCGCGATGACGCTGAACCTCGCACAGACGCCGAGCGATGCCTTCGTGCTGGAGCTTGGTGAGGGACCGCTCGACTACGGCACGCTGACGCAATGGACGCGCAGCGAGATCGGTGGGCTGGATACGTCGGTATTCCGACCGCCGCAACTCGTTCGCTACCCCACGTTCGACCGGACCGGCGGCCGGCCGCGCCAGCTGCCGGCCTGGGTATACAAGCCGCCGGGCGATGGACCCTTCCCGGTGATCATCTCGATTCATGGCGGACCGGAGGGGCAGGCGCGGCCTGCATTCAGCGCCACCTACCAGATGTGGATCGAAAAGCTCGGTGTCGCGGTGATTCAGCCTAACGTACGAGGTTCTGCCGGCTACGGAAAAAGCTTTCTTGCACTCGACAACGGTATGAACCGTGAAGAGTCGGTCCGGGATATCGGGACCCTGCTGGACTGGATCGGGACACAGCCAGACCTGGATGCCAACCGCGTGGCTGTTTACGGTGGGAGCTATGGTGGTTACATGGTTCTGGCGAGCGCTGTTCATTACAGTGACCGACTGAAAGCGGCGGTCGAAATCGTCGGTATCAGCAACTTTGTAACGTTTCTCGAGAATACCCAGGACTATCGCCGCGATCTCAGGCGTGTCGAATACGGGGACGAACGCGACCCGGCAATGCGTGCGTACCTGGAGCACATCAGTCCGTTGAACAACGTGGGCAAGATCAGCGTTCCGCTATTCATTGCGCAGGGCAACAACGATCCACGCGTGCCGGCCTCAGAGGCTCGACAGATGGTTGACGCGCTGCGTGCAGACGGACACACGGTCTGGTACATGAATGCGCTGAACGAAGGCCACGGCTATCGAAAAAAGGCCAATCGCGACGCCTACCAGCAGGCTATGATCCTGTTCTTCAGGAAACATCTCGTTGGCAGCGAATAGCCGCGAGGACAAAGGTGACCGTGCGCGCTCAATATCTCCAGAAAGCGCTTGCCAAACTGGATCAGACATTTCCCGACGGGGCGGACGTTTCATTCGCCGCGCTGCTTGCCGAACTCGGAAAGTGGAATCGTCGCGTGAATCTGACCGCGATTCGCGAGCCGCGAGAGATGGTCCCGGCGCACCTTCTCGATAGCCTGGTCGTAAGACCGTTGCTCGAAGGGAACGAGGTGCTCGATGTCGGAACGGGGCCGGGATTTCCGGGGTTGCCGCTGGCAATAGCCGAGCCGACGCGACGGTTTACGCTGCTGGACAGCAACAACAAGAAGATCATGTTCGTGCAGCATGCCGCCGGCATGCTGGGTCTCAACAACGTCGCGGCGGTCAAAGCGCGAAGCGAGGACTATGCACCCGGCCAGCGCTTTGATACCGTGATCGCACGGGCGTTGGCCGCATTGCCGCGCCTCGTTGAGATCGCCGGTCATCACGTGAGAGAGGGCGGGGTGTTTGTAGCGCTGAAAGGTCGCTACCCGGCTGAAGAGCTCGAGCAGCTGAGCGACACTCCCTGGGGCCATGCTGTAACGGAACTCAAGGTACCGGGCCTGAAAAAGGGGTCACGGCATGCAGTGCTGCTGCGGCGGGAATGATGATCGCAACCGGATCAGGCTGAGTTGATGACGCGAATTATTGCAGTGGCAAACCAGAAGGGCGGGGTGGGCAAGACCACTACCTGCGTCAACCTGGCTGCGTCGCTGGCAGCGACGCAGCGACGCGTGCTGCTCGTCGACATGGATCCGCAGGGCAACGCGACCATGGGTTGCGGCATCAACAAGATGGACGTCGAGAATACGGCCTGTGACGTGCTGCTCGGCGATTCGACCGCGGCAGACACCATCGTGTCGGCGCCCGAGGGCGGCTTCGCCGTGCTGCCGGCCAATGCGGACCTGACGCTTGCGGAAGTCAGCCTGCTGCAGGAAATCGGTCGTGAGATGAAACTGAAGAAAGCGCTGACGCCGGTGGCGGGGCTCTACGACTTTATTTTCATTGACTGCCCGCCATCCATTAACATGCTGACCATAAACGCGCTGACGGCCGCCGATGGCGTGCTTATCCCGATGCAGTGCGAATACTACGCACTGGAGGGTTTGAGCGCCCTGCTCAACACCATCGATCAGGTGCGAGACTCGGTTAACCCGGATCTCGAGGTATACGGAATACTTCGAACCATGTTCGATCCTCGCGTTAACCTGTCGAACGAGGTCTCGATGCAACTGATCGAACACTTTGACCGGAAAGTATTCCGCACCATCGTGCCGCGGAACATTCGCCTCGCCGAAGCACCAAGCTTCGGTCGACCGGCCCTGCTGCACGATCGTTCATCGCGCGGCGCCATTGCCTACCTGGCGCTGGCGGGCGAGGTGCTGCGGCGCGAGGATGCACGTGTGGCGCAAGCCGTTTAGGGCGTGTTAACACGTAACTCCGTCGCAACAGGGCGGCTAAATTACGCGTTAACAAGCCCAAGGAAATACGAATGACACCGAAGAAGAAACACCTGGGCCGGGGCCTCGATGCCCTGCTGAGCAAGCCGGCGATTCGAGAGGAGGAGGCGGACGGGCAGGATGTGCTCAAACGGATACCGCTCGAGCTGCTGCAGCGAGGCCGCTATCAGCCGCGCGTGGACATGCGGCAGGACTCCTTGCAGGACCTCGCGAATTCGATCAAGGCGCAGGGCGTCGTACAGCCAATCGTGGCCCGGCCCGTCGCAAAGATCGACGGTACGCAGCGCTACGAGATCGTCGCCGGCGAACGTCGCTGGCGGGCCGCACAGCTGGCCGGCCTTACAGAAATTCCGGCCGTCATTCGCGACGTGGCCGACGAGTCGGCAATCGCCGTGGCGCTCATCGAGAATATCCAGAGAGAGAACCTCAATCCGCTCGAGGAGGCACGGGCGCTTGATCGGCTTATTCGTGAATTTGACCTGACTCACGCCGAGGCGGCGAACGCGGTCGGCCGCTCGCGAGCGGCGGTCAGCAACCTGCTGCGGCTACAGGACCTTGCCGACAAAGTGAAGCCGATGGTCGAACAGCGGCAGCTCGAAATGGGGCACGCTCGTGCCTTGCTCGCGATCTCGAATCCGACGCAGCAGTTTGATGCTGCGCGCCAGGTTGTGAAGAAAGGGCTGTCCGTTCGTGAGACCGAGAAGCTGGTCAAGCTTATGGTGAATCGTGCCAGCGGCAAGCCTGCGGCCAAGCCGGTGGCCGTCGACGCGGATACCCGGCGCCTCGAGATCGAAGTCTCCGAGAAATTGGGCGCGAAGGTTCGTGTCCAGCATTCCAGGAAAGGCGCCGGCAAACTGATCATCAGCTACAACAACCTCGACGAACTCGACGGAATCCTGAAGCATATCCGGTAGGCTCACACGGGGACATTCTGCTTTATTGAAACATGCGTCGACTGGTTCCTGACGCAATAAAGCAGAATGTCCCCTATATCCGCAGAAGCCCCGATATCGCAGAAAAAAGCCGCCGGAAGACCCTGTCTGAATTAGGGTTTCGTGTTGCCTTGCGAGGGGGGTGCCACTATAATGCGCACGCGATTTACAGGCCCGCCCGGAAAGACCAAAATCACATGCGCCACCAGCCGCCGGTCAGCCCGATGGACGTGGCGTTTTTAGTGCCGGAGGCATGCGACATCAAATCCGTGATGCTGAATTTGCTGGTGGCACAGGCGGGTGTTGGGGCCGTCTGTGCCGTTGTCCTTTGGGGCTTCTTTGGTGCGGTGGCCGGATACTCGGCGCTGCTGGGAAGTCTGGTCAGCGTCATCCCGAATGCTTTTCTGGCGCTGCGTTTGGCGGTACCGCGCAGGAACACCGGGGCAGAGGGTCTGGTCCGGGCAGCCTACGTGGGCGAACTGGGGAAGCTGGCGCTGACCGTGCTGTTTTTTACGGTCGTATTTACGCTGGTCAGGCCGCTCTCGGCGGCGGCGTTGTTTGCGGCTTTTATCGCGACGCAGTTGGTGACCCTGTCGGGCCTCCTGATGCGACGCGAACAGGAACTTAGAGACGAGTAACAGCAATGGCAGCTGAAGGCGGACACGGCGCAAGAACGTCAAGCGAGTATATTTCCCATCATCTCCAGAATCTCCAGGTATGCAGGACTGAGAGCGGCGAATGGGTGTGGAATCAGTGCGCCGGTAACCCGATGGCGATCAATGTCGACTCGATGTTCTGGTCGTTGCTGCTGGGACTGATCTTCGTCATCCTGTTCCATGGCGCAGCCAGGAAGATCTCGGTCGCGAGGCCCAGCAAGTTTCAGGCATTCGTAGAGATCATCGTCGAGTTCGTCGACAGTAGCGTCAAAGATACCTTCCACGGGACCAGCCGGCTGATCGCACCGCTGGCTTTGACCATCTTCGTCTGGGTTTTCCTGATGAACTTTATGGACCTGGTGCCGGTCGACTGGATTCCGCTGGCGGCAGAGCAGGCCGGCATTCCGTACATGAAGGTCGTTCCCACGACGGACGTCAACATAACGTTCGGCATGTCGATTGCCGTATTCGTGCTGATTATCTTTTACACCATCATGAACAAGGGTGTTATGGGCTTCATCGGCGAGCTGACGCTGCACCCGATCGCGCCGCCGACCCGGGGCCTGGGGCTGCTCGCGGCGCCTTTTGTTATCGCGTTCAACTTTATTCTTGAGAGCGTCGCGCTGCTGGCCAAGCCGGTGTCGCTCTCGCTTCGACTCTTCGGCAACCTGTTTGCCGGGGAACTTATTTTTATCCTGATTGCGTTGCTTGGTATTTACCAGCTACCGCTGCACTTTGGCTGGGCCGTTTTTCACCTGCTTATCGTGACGCTGCAGGCCTTTATTTTCATGATGCTGACCATCGTTTATTTGAGTCTGGCATCCGAGACGCATTGATTTAACTAGAACCTCCCTAGGAGAAACTGATGGAAACTGTTATTGGCATGACGGCAATCGCTGTCGCACTTCTGATTGGCCTCGGCGCACTGGGCGTCGGTATCGGAATGGGCCTTCTGGGTGGCCGCTTCCTCGAGGGCGCTGCACGTCAGCCTGAACTGGCGCCAATGCTGCAGACGAAAATGTTCATCGTCGTTGCACTGCTCGACGCCGTCGCCATGATCGGTGTTGGTATCGCGCTGTTTTTCGCCTTCGCCAACCCGTTCATCGGTCAGCTGCAGACAGCAACAGGCGGGTAAAGACGTTTCCTGACTGTAGGAGCGCGCCCCAGCGCGCGATGAATAGCGCGCCGGGTCGCGCGCCTACAGCGGACAACAAGAATGCTGCGAGGAGCATTACGTGGATATTAATCTGACTTTGATCGGCCAGACCATCGCGATGATCGTGTTTGTCTGGTTCTGCATGAAGTTCATCTGGCCGCCGATACTTGGGGCGCTCGAAGAGCGCCAGGCGCAGATCGAAGAGGGCCTGGCCGCTGCCGACAAGGGTAAGGAATCGCTGCATCGCGCGTCTGCTGAAGCCGATGAAATCGTTGCCGAGGCACGCAAGCAGGCGACGGGCATACTTGATCAGGCGCATGCTCGTGCGAACGAAATCGTTGCCGAAGGTAAGTCGGACGGCGTCAAGGAACGCGAGCGTCAGTTAGCGGCCGCCAAGGCCGAGATCGAGCAGGAAGCGAACCGTGCTCGTGAAGAACTGCGCGGACAGGTGTCCGCAATTGCGATCGCCAGTGCCGAGAAGATCCTGAAACGCGAGATCGACGGCAAGGCCCATGACGACATTCTGGGCAAGCTTGCTCGAGAGCTGTAAGCGGAGACGATCGTGGCCGACAACAACACCGTCGCAAGACCCTACGCGCAAGCGATCTTCGAGATTGCCGAAGACGCAAACGAACTTGCCGAGTGGTCGGAGTCTCTTTCGATCGCGGGCCAGCTGCTGGGTGACAGGGACCTGGTCGAGTACCTGGCGGACCCGGAGTTCACGAACACGCGCCGCCTCGAATTTCTCGCTGGCCTCTTCGAGAAAGGGGGCAGCTACAAGCTCGCCGGCGGCGATGCAAAAGGCACGAACTTTTTGAAGCTCCTGATCGAAAACGATCGGGTAGCGGTATTACCCGAGATTTCCGAGCATTTTGACGCGCTGAAAGCGGCCGTAGAAAACAGCGTCGATGCGGTGGTCACGTCGGCCGTCGCGCTGAGCGAGAAACAGCTCGATGATGTGGCGGCGTCGCTGCGGGAGCGCACGGGTCGCGACGTGAGAATCACAACTGAAATAGACGAGACGCTCATCGGCGGCGCAGTTATTCGTGCCGGCGATGTCGTTATTGACGGGTCACTGCGTGCGAGGCTTGAGGGTCTCGCGAACGCACTGGTCAAATAAAGAGGAAAACGTAATGGCACTCAAAGCTTCTGAAATCAGCACGCTGATTAAAGAGCGCATCGAGAACTTCGAGGCATCCACGGAGGCGCGGGATGTTGGTACCGTAATCGGCGTTACCGACGGAATCGTACGCATCCACGGTTTGGCCGACGCACGCTACGGTGAAATGCTGGAGTTCCCGCAGAACACCTTCGGGATGGCACTGAACCTCGAGCAGGATTCGGTTGGCGCAGTTGTCCTCGGTGACTACAAGCATATTTCAGAGGGCGACACCGTCAAGACCACCGGTCGTATTCTCGAGGTGCCGATCGGTGATGCACTGCTGGGTCGCGTGGTCGACTCACTGGGAAATCCCCTCGATGGCAAGGGCCCGATCGAAACGGATCTGTCTTCACCGATCGAAAAGGTGGCGCCGGGCGTTATTCAGCGCCAGTCGGTGAGCCAGCCGGTACAGACCGGCCTGAAGTCGATCGATTCGATGGTGCCGATTGGCCGCGGTCAGCGCGAGCTGATCATCGGTGATCGCCAGACCGGTAAAACGGCCGTCGCGGTCGACACGATCATCAACCAGCGCGGCACCGGCATCAAGTGCATTTACGTTGCGATCGGCCAGAAGGCTTCGTCGATCGCCGGCGTCGTCCGCAAGCTCGAAGAAGAAGGCGCGATGGGCCACACGATCGTTGTTGCCGCCGCCGCTGCCGATAGTCCGGCGATGCAGTACATCGCACCCTACTCGGGCGCTTCGATGGGCGAGTACTTTCTGGACAAGGGCGAAGATGCGCTGATCATCTTCGACGATCTGACGAAACAGGCGTGGGCATACCGCCAGGTGTCGCTGCTGCTGCGCCGTCCGCCGGGCCGTGAGGCGTATCCAGGCGACGTTTTCTACCTGCACTCACGCCTGCTCGAGCGCGCCTCGCGGGTAAATGCCGCACATGTCGAAGAGGTATCGGGTGGCAAGGTGAAAGGCAAGACCGGCTCGTTGACCGCACTACCGATCATCGAGACGCAGGCTGGCGACGTATCGGCTTTTGTGCCGACCAACGTGATCTCCATTACCGACGGCCAGATATTCCTCGAGACGGACCTGTTTAATGCGGGCATCCGGCCGGCAATCAACGCCGGATTATCGGTGTCTCGCGTCGGTGGCGCCGCGCAGACCCAGATCATCAAGAAGCTCGGTGGCGGCGTGCGTCTCGCGCTGGCGCAGTATCGTGAACTGGCGGCATTCGCACAGTTCGCCTCCGACCTCGATGCGGCGACACGCGCATGAAACAGAAACAGTATTCGCCGCTGTCGATTGCCGAGATGGCCCTGTCGTTGTTCTCGGCCAACGAAGGCTATCTCGACGACGTGCCGGTCGAGAGAATTGTCGACTACGAGGAGGCGTTGCACGATTTCGCTCGCGCGAATAACCAGGCGGAGCTTGACGCGATGAACGAGTCAGGAGACTACAACGATGATGTCGAGGCAACGCTGAAGAGCATCTGCGACGCGTTTGCGGAGAAAGGAGCTTACTAGCCGCGCGCCCCGGTGAATAGCAGGCTGTAGGAGCGCGCCACGTGCCCTCGGGGTGCGACGTGCCCTCGGGGTGCGACAACACGAATAGGAACAACATGCCAGGCGAAAAAGAAATACGCACCAAGATCGCTTCTGTAAAAAACATGCAGAAGATAACGAGCGCGATGGAAAAGGTCGCAGCGAGCAAGATTCGAAAAGCGCAGCGGCAAATGGAGGCGTCGCGGCCCTACGCCGAGCGCATCCGTCGCGTTATCGGTCACCTTTCGCACGCGAACCCGGACTACAAGCACCCGTTCCTGACAGAGCGTGATGCGAAGCGGGTAGGCTATATCGTGATTTCGACGGATCGGGGCCTTTGTGGCGGCCTGAACGCGAATCTTTTCAGAACCATGATTGGCGAAATCGCCAAGTGGCAGGATCAGAAGGTCGAAGTTGACCTGGCGCTGGTTGGCGCCAAGGCGGTGACGTTTTTCCGCCGCATGGGCGGCAATGTGGTCGGCACCGCCACGCACCTTGGTGACAAGCCCAGCGTCAATGATCTGATCGGTTCGATCAAGATCATGCTGAACTCCTACAGCGAAGGAAAGACCGATCGCCTCTATCTCGTCAACAACGAGTTTGTCAATTCGATGACGCAGACGCCGGTGGTCTCCCAGCTGCTGCCCGCGAGCGGTGTCGGCGATGATCACGACAAGCTGCAGGCGCACTGGGATTATCTTTACGAACCCGATGCGGGTGAGCTCCTCGATGATGTGCTGATGCGCTATATCGAGTCGCAGGTATACCGCGGCGCGGTGGAGAATTTCGCGAGCGAGATGGCGGCCAAGATGGTTGCGATGAAGTCGGCAACGGACAATGCCGGCGAGATTATTGACGGACTGCAGTTGCAGTACAACAAGGCCCGGCAGGCGGCCATCACACAAGAGATTTCAGAAATCGTCGGCGGCGCGGCCGCCGTGTCTGGTTAAACGAATTTTAGGTAATTTTTGGGCGACAGGTTCGCCTACTGGTCTAAGGAAAAGAGATGAGCACCGGAACTACTGTGCAGGTTATTGGCGCTGTCGTGGATGTGAAATTCCCGGCAGGCCAGATCCCGAAAGTTTATGACGCGCTGGTTATAGACGATGCGGACATTACGCTGGAGGTCCAGCAGCAGCTGGGCGACGGCGTGGTTCGAACAATCGCGATGGGTTCGTCCGAAGGGCTGAAGCGCGGCATGGACGTATCGAATACGGGTGGCCCGATATCCGTGCCAGTTGGCGAGAAGACGCTGGGCCGCATCATGGACGTTCTCGGCAAACCGATCGACAATGCGGGCGATATAGGCGCGGAGATGCATCTGCCGATCCATCGTCCGCCACCGTCTTACGAGGACCAGGCTGCGACGACCGAGCTGCTCGAGACGGGCATCAAGGTCGTCGATCTGATCATGCCGATCTCCAAAGGTGGTAAGGTCGGGCTGTTCGGCGGCGCCGGCGTGGGCAAGACTGTCGCGCTCATGGAGCTGATTCGCAATATCGCCCACGAACACGCGGGCTACTCTGTATTTGCCGGCGTGGGCGAGCGCACGCGCGAAGGAAACGACTTCTTTCATGAGATGACCGAGTCGGGCGTTATCGACAAGGTGTCGCTCGTGTACGGCCAGATGAACGAGCCGCCCGGCAACCGTCTACGCGTCGCACTGACTGGTCTGACGATGGCAGAGGCTTTCCGCGACGAGGGCCGTGACGTCCTGATGTTTATCGACAACATCTACCGCTACACGCTGGCGGGAACCGAAGTATCGGCACTACTCGGCCGCATGCCTTCGGCCGTGGGCTACCAGCCGACGCTGGCCGAGGAAATGGGCATTCTGCAGGAGCGCATCGCATCGACGAAGACCGGGTCCATTACTTCGTTCCAGGCCGTGTATGTCCCGGCGGACGACCTGACCGACCCGTCTCCGGCAACGACGTTTGCGCACCTCGATGCGACGCTCGTTCTGTCGCGACAAATCGCCGAACTCGGCATTTACCCCGCGGTGGATCCGCTCGACTCGACCTCGCGTATCCTCGATCCGCTCATAATCGGGCAGGAACATTACGACTGCGCGCGCGGCGTGCAGGCCGTATTGCAGCGCTACAAGGAGCTTCAGGACATCATCGCCATCCTGGGCATGGACGAACTCTCCGAGGAAGACAAGGAGATCGTCAACCGCGCACGCAAGATCCAGCGCTTCCTGTCTCAGCCGTTCTTCGTTGCCGAGGTCTTCACGAACTCACCGGGCAAGTACGTGACGCTGGCGGAGACGATCCGCGGATTCAACGGCATCGTCAACGGCGACTATGACCATATACCCGAGCAGGCGTTCTACATGATGGGCACGATCGACGAAGTGGTCGAGAATGCCAAGAACTTTTCGTAGGAGCGGCTTGTAGCCGCGATCTCAGAGACCGTGGTTGAAGCGCAATCTTTATAGACCACGGTCAGGCACCAATCAGGACAAAGCAGAATGGCCACGATAAACGTCGACATTGTATCCGCGGAGGGCGAGATCTTTTCGGGTGAGGCCGGAATGGTCTTCGCGCCCGCAAGAATGGGCGAAGTCGGAATCGCGCCCCGTCACGCGCCGCTGTTAACCGCGTTGAAGCCGGGCGAGGTGCGTGTCCAGGATGTGGACGGTAATGAGCAGTTCTTCTACATCACCGGCGGCATGCTCGAGGTCCAGCCGATGCAGGTAACCGTTTTGGCCGACACGGCGCTGCGAGGTGATCAGCTGGATGAAGCGGCAGCCCTTGCTGCTCAGAAACACGCGGAAGAGGCGCTTAGAGGTGCCGCCAAGGAAACCGATGTGGCACGTGCGCAGGCCGAACTCGAAGAGGCTCGCGCCCGATACCGCGCAGCCCAGAAGCTCAAAGGCAAAAAATAGTCTCTGCGCAATCCCCGTTGCCGCGGGAGCGGCTTCCCTGCTGGGATCGAGGGGCTGTGCGCGGGCGATGGAACAGCACCCTGTAGGAGGCCGCCCCGGCGGCCGACATCCTGACGCGGCCTGACGTCTGGCACGTCGCACCCCGAGGGCACGTGGCACCCCGAGGGCACGTGGCACCCCGAGGGCACGTGGCACCCCGAGGGCACGTCGCGCGCTGGGGCGCGCTCCTACAAAGGCTATCGCTTCGCACATCGTAGGAGCGGCATCCCTGCCGCGATTGAACCGAACGGTCCGCCATGTCTTGAAAAGGCCGCAATGCCGCGGCCTTCTTGTGCCTCACAAAACCATCACCGAACGCTCAGCGCTTCCTCCGTCTTTGACCCGCCCTCGCTATCAAAATAACAGTGGGGCCATGACGTCCCCAAGGAGGCGAGAGACGTGAACGCAACACTACATAAGCTGCGATACGGCGTGCTGATGATCGCTGTGAGCCTGATACTGATCGATACTGCTGTTGCCGGCGATGACATCGATGCGCCACACACCGACAAGCTGCGGGGAGAGATCTGGCTGGCCGTGTCGAGCTGGCCGGCCCTTGGTGACCTGCGGCCCGTGGCGGGCGGCTCGTTCAATGATACCGGCTATGGCCTCGGCGCCTCGGTGCACTGGCCAGTAAAGTCGATCCAAAGTGCCGACGTCCTGCTCGGGATCGAGGGCGCCATCGTGGCGACCGGCAGTGACATACCGGTTTTTCTTGACGAACTGCTGGCGCGAGATGGCTACCTGGCCGCATCCGCAAAATGGCGGCTCGGTAATACACACAGTCTCGCCCTGGATGCCGGACTGGCCTATCACCTGCTCGATATCACCCAGCTCGACACCGACTACTATTCGTCAGCCGAGTTCCAGAGTTGGGAGGAAAGCGCCGTCGGCCCGTTTCTTGGCATGACCTGGAATCTGGGCGCCGGGAAACCAGACGGTGATAGTGGAATGATTGTCGAGCTGCAGGCCCTCCGGCATCAGCCAATCCCCACGGCCGAAATAGCGTACCGTGTATTCGTCAAGATACCCGGCTTCACGAACCAGGAGCAGTCTGTCAAGGTAGAGGTCGGCGATGCCGTCGTGTTCGCTGCGCCGCTCCTCCCAGGCATCGAGCAAATGCTGCCGCGCCGTGAACTCACAGCTGAAATCGCTGACTCTCGATGGCATTTCGCCGCCGACGTCCAGCTGGCAGGCACTCTTCATCAGGCTGTATGCCACCCAGCTCTGGAGCACCGGATCATCGTCGTGAAAAGCGTGCGGCGCGAGGTAGAACGAATCGCCGTCGGTGACCCCGTCGCGCGTATAGATTTCACTGTTGCACGCGGCAAGCAGCAACAAAGGCAATAGCACCAGCTTCTGCATACCCTCCAGCATACGTCACAACCATTAACGAGACCTGAAGCAAGTTCGCAAATCGGCACTTCATGTATCATTCGGAGCCTGTGAAATCCGGAGATCGACCGTTGCGACTCAGCATCATCATTCTCGCCGCCGGACAGGGAACGCGGATGCGTTCGGACCTGCCAAAGGTGCTGCAGCCGTTGGCGGGCCGGCCTTTACTGTCCCACGTCCTGGACTGTTCGAAGGCGCTTGCGGCGGATGATATCTGCGTTGTGTACGGGCACGGTGCGGAGGCGGTTCAAGCCGCTTTTGCGAATCAGTCGCTTCGGTGGGCACTGCAGGCAGAGCAGCTCGGCACCGGCCATGCCCTGCAGCAGGCCATGCTCGGGACGCCTGATGAGAATCGCGTACTGGTGCTATTCGGCGATGTTCCCTTGCTCAGGCCGACGACGCTTTCGGCACTGCTCGATGAGACGCCGCATGACGAAGTATCGGTGCTGACGGTCGACATGGATGATCCGAGCGGATACGGACGCATTATCCGCGAAGCCGACGGCGACGGTGTCAGCGCGATCGTTGAGGAAAAAGACGCCAGCGTCAAGGAAAAAGCCGTCAGGGAAATCAATACGGGTGTATTGGCTTGTCCGGCTGATAAGCTCAAGCGCTGGCTCAAAAACTTAAGCAACGACAACGTGCAGGGCGAGTATTATCTGACCGACGTTATTGCGATGGCGGTGGACGATCGCGTCGAGGTTCACGGCATCAAGGCCAGCAGCCCGGTGGAGGTTATGGGGATCAACGACAAGAAGCAGCTTGCGGAAGCGGAGCGTGCGCTTCAGGCACGCCTGGTCGACGCGCTCATGAAAAAAGGCGTCGGCTTTGCCGATCCGGCGCGGGCCGATATTCGCGGTACGCTGACCTGCGGCAAAGACGTGTTTATCGACGTGAATGCCGTATTTGAGGGGGATGTCGAGCTTGGCGACGGCGTAAAGATCGAATCAAATAACCTGATTCGCGATAGCCGCATCGGGGCCGGGACCGTCGTGCACTCGAACTGCCACATCGAAGCATCGAGCACGGGAAACGACTGCGAGATTGGGCCGTTTTCCCGACTGCGGCCCGGCGCGGAGCTTGCCAACAACGTGAAAGTCGGCAACTTTGTCGAAATCAAGAAGAGCACCGTTGACGACGGCAGTAAGGTCAACCACCTGACCTATATCGGCGATACCGAAATTGGGAAGGGCGTTAACGTCGGCGCCGGCAC
>CAMYMR010000093.1:0-9390 GCA_947259285.1 uncultured Woeseiaceae bacterium
CTTTGTTTCTGGCTGCAACCAGGCGCCGCAGGCCTCAGACCCTTCGGTGATCACATCACGCTCGGATGGTTGGGAACAGGCGTTAAACGCGAAAGACATTGATACGCTTGTCGACCTTTACACGACTGACACACGCATATTGGCGCCGAATCGGAAAATGGCTCAGGGACAGGACGCCGTGCGCGCCGAATTTGGCGCCATGATTGACGCTGGCCTGAGTGGCGATCTCACCAGCGTTGAGGCGATGGCATCGGGTAATATCGGCTACAACGTTGGCACGTATACGTTGACGGCAGGTGACGAAGTTGTAGACACCGGAAAGTACACGGAAATCTGGCATCGTGGCGATGATGGCGAGTGGCGGATCGCCAGCGATATCTGGAATAGCGACGCGACAGTGGTAGCCGAGGCCGAAGCCCCCATGCCTCATACTCACCTGGTAATCACGCACGAAGTGGAAGACGCCGAGAAATGGTTGGCAGCGTGGCGCGGAGAAGACAGTCGTCATACCTTGTTCAAGGAGAACGGTGCAAAACACGTGCACACCTTCCAGAACGCCGACAATCCTAACCTGACCGGGCTGGTGGTTGCTGTCAGCGACATGGATGCGCTTAAAGCAATGCTCGGTTCGGAAGAAGGATTGGCGGCGGCGGCCGAGGATGGCGTCAAAGCTGACACGTTGACGGTGCTTTCCGAGGTCGACTGACAATAATAATCAGTCCTCCGGCAGTATATTAACGCTTCGGAAGCGCATCGGTTTACTGCACATATCCCGTATTGCCGTGTCTTGCGACGCGAGCTAGCTTCTTCTGTGAGGTCTAAAGAAGGAGTGAAACATGGGCGCGTTAAGAACTGCCATCTACCTGGCATTTGGCGCCGCCTTGTTCCTCGCGGGCTGTGCGACCTCACCCGAGGTCGAGAGCCGGCGACAGGCTATCGAGGCGGACATCGACGAAGTTCTGAGCTACGAGCTGGATCCGGCTGAGTTTGGTGAGACAAAGCGCTGCCTCTCCGACGCTCAGTATCGCAACTTCCGCCCGCTCGGGGACCGGCATATCCTGTTCGAGGGCCGGCGCGACAAACAGTGGATAAACACCCTGCGCGGCCGCTGCCATGATCTTCGCTGGGGTGACGTGCTGGTCATTCGGTCATTCAGCGGTATGCGCATGTGCGATATGGATCGTTTCCACGTTACCGACTGGTTCGCCTGGCCCTGGTATCGCCGCTGGCCGTGGCAATGGGGCAGCAGCTGGTCGTCGGGCATTGCCTGTACGCTGGGCAAGTTTCAGCCGGTAACTGAGGCCCAGGTAGCCGAAATCGAGGCATTGCTGGAATCCCGTTAGATCCGGTAGTGGCCGAAGCGATCGTTATTTGACATAAGTCTTTATTGGTTAAATCTGTGACCTGGTCCCCATCGTCAGATTGTGGCGGCGCTAGCATGCGCGTTTCCTGGACACTGAATAAGGAGAGCGCGATGTTGCGTTCGATTCTGTAAGGAGAGCGCGATGTTGCGTTCGATTCTGATACTGGTACTTCTGGCGGTCACGGCTTCGGCCAGCGCGAACGAGTTTGATTACGACTTCTTTCAACTGAGTTACGGCAACGTCGAATTTGACGACGTCAACGTTGACGGCGACGGCTTCGGCCTCGCGGGATCGTATTCGATCAACCCCGATTTTCACGTATTTGCAGGCTACGAAGCGGTCGGACTGGATTTCGGTATCGACGCGACTTCGCTGGGCGCGGGTCTCGGTTGGCACACAACGCTGTCTCCCGTCGTTGACCTGGTGGCCAGCGTCTCGTATCAGTACGTCGAACTCGACGCGCCAGGTGGCGCTGATGTCGACGACAATGGCCTGGGACTGGGTGTCGGCCTGCGATTTGCAGCGAGCGAAGTGCTCGAGCTGAATGCCGGCATCAGTTACGTCGATCTCAGCGATAGCGGCGACGATACCGGCTTTGGCATCGGGGGCTTGTACAGCTTTAGCGAGGCATTTTCGTTGGGCCTCAGCGCCGACTGGAGTGATGACGCATCGTCGTACACGCTCGCCGGCCGATTCTACTTTGGCCGATAAGCAACCGTTTGATGCATGACTAAACCCCGCCCTGTGCGGGGTTTTCTTTGTCGGGTGTAAAGATTGACGACTGACGGCCGGGCGAAATCCGGCCTTGCCTCAGACTCGCGGCCACAGGCCGGGTTGATCCTCGAACAGCCCGGCGATTTCGGTTCCGCAGCTTTTGCAGACGACCTCTGAGCCACGCGACTCCAGGTTCCAGGTAGAAAGCTCGTACCAGTCCCGGCCAATCAGCATCTCGCGGCAGCTGTGGCAATAGGTACTCGATCCCTCGAAGTCGTGGACATTGCCCGTGTACACGTAATGCAAACCGGCTTTGAGCCCGATATTGCGTGAGCGCGTCAGCGTCGAGACAGGCGTGCTGGGCGTGTCGGTCATCTTCCAGTCCGGATGAAACGCCGTAAAGTGCAACGGAATATCCGGGCCGAGATGCTCCACTATCCACTGTGTCATTTGCTCGATCTCTGCTTCGCTGTCATTCTCGCCGGGAATAAGCAAGGTCGTTAGCTCGAACCAGACATCGGTTTCGTTCTTCAGGTACTCGAGCGTCTCCAGAACGGGCTGCAGATGCCCACCGCAGACCTTCCAATAGAAGCGATCGGTGAACGCCTTCAGATCAATATTCGCGGCATCCATATGGCCAAAGAATTCCTCGCGCGGCTCCGGGCAGACGTAGCCGGCCGTCACCGCCACGTTTTGGATGTCCTGTTCTCGACAGGCCTGCGCCACATCAACCGCGTATTCGAGGAAGATCACGGGATCGTTGTAGGTGTACGCGACGCTGCGACTGCGTGTTTCGACAGCGGTGCGGACAATATCTTTTGGCGTAGCGCTGACCTGCAGCCGATCGAACTCGCGAGATTTCGAGATATCCCAGTTTTGACAGAATTTACAGGCGAGATTGCAGCCGGCTGTACCGAAAGACAGCGCTTTGGTACCTGGCAGAAAGTGATTGAGCGGCTTCTTCTCGATGGGATCGACGCCGAAGCCGCTGGAACGACCGTAGGTAGTCAGTACGACTTCGTCGTTAGCTCGTGCGCGCACGAAGCACAAGCCGCGCTGGCCGTCGCGCAGTTTACAGAAACGCGGGCAAACGTCGCACTGCAGCCGGCCATCGCTCAACGGATGCCAGTATCGACCCGAAACGCCGCTGATCTCAATGTTCTCGGACATCATCGCCATCCATAGTATATGGGGCCGAAATCGATGCACGTCAATGTGGAAACCCGTAAACCTACCTATTTTCTCTGCCATCCAAGCGCCTAGAATAGGCAGTACGTGGATAAGAAGGCGCGGCGATGACTGTGGTGCGGACACCCGCCGTTGCCGGCCAGTTCTACTCCGGCAATGCCGGAGAGCTGAGCGCGACCGTAGCAACGCTGCTTGACGAGGCCGAGGTCCGGGAGACCGCTGCGCCCAAGGCCCTGATTGTGCCGCATGCCGGCTACATCTATTCCGGGCCGGTAGCCGCCAGTGCCTATTCGCTGCTGAAACCGTATCGGGACCAGTACCACCGGGTGATCCTGCTCGGCCCCTGCCACCGGGTTCCCGTCCGGGGCCTGGCACTCAGCAGTGCCGACGTTTTTCGCACGCCGCTGGGCGATGTGCCGCTGGATAAGGAAGGTCTCGGCGATCTCGATATTGCCGGCGTAGAGACCTTCGATGCGTCGCATCGCGACGAGCATAGCCTCGAAGTCCATCTGCCCTTCCTGCAAACCGTGCTGGGCGATTTCTCCGTCGTCCCGATCGTCGTTGGCGACGCATCGCCCGAGCTGGTGGCGCGGGTGCTCGATTCTTTGTGGGGAGGCCCGGAAACGCTGATTGTGATCAGTTCAGACCTGAGCCATTACCTGAAATACGATGAGGCCCGGGCGATCGACGCTGACACCTGCAAAGCGATCGAAACGCTTGACGCCGGGCGGATCGACCACGATATGGCCTGCGGCGCGACCCCGATCGCAGGCCTGCTCGTCGCCGCACAACGCCGTGGGATGACGGTGACGACGCTCGACTTGAGGAATTCGGCTGACACGGCCGGCGATGGTATGTATGTGGTTGGCTATGGCGCCTGGATGCTTGTCTGAATGAAACGTCTGACTTACATCGTGCTTTTCTTCGCGGTCACCGGTTTTGCCGACGAATCGGATTATACAGCGGCTCGAGAAGCGATGGTCGAAGATGTCCGTTACTACGCGCAGCTCGCGCACGACCCGGACGCCGTAGGACTCAGCGACGCCGTGATGACAGCAATGGGTTCCGTTGAGCGTCACGAACTGGTTCCCGCCTCCCAACGGCGATATTCATACGAGAATCGACCATTACCAATCGGCTACGGTCAGACGATCTCGCAGCCCTACATCGTGGCCCTCATGACAGAACTGATTGCGCCGGATGCCGACGATATCGTGCTGGAAGTCGGTACCGGCTCTGGCTACCAGGCCGCAGTCCTCGCCGAACTCGTTGACCACGTGTACAGCATCGAGATCATCTCGGCACTTGCGGATCGCGCCCGAGTCGACCTCGAGCGTCTGGGCTACGAGAACATTTCAGGCAAGCTTGGCGACGGCTACTACGGGTGGGAAGAACACGCACCGTTCGATGCAATTGTGGTCACAGCCGCCGCGAGCCACGTTCCGCCGCCGTTGATCGAGCAGCTCAAACCGGGGGGGCGAATGGTCATTCCGGTTGGCGGCCGCTTCTTGACGCAGACGTTGCTGCTCCTCGAAAAGAGCGACACGGGCGAAATCGTCACCCGACAATTTGGCGCCGTCCGCTTCGTGCCGCTTACCGGCGAGCATTAGAAGCGCCCTGTGCGCCGCCTGTTTCCTGCGATACTCCTGATATCCGCGGCCGCAATCGGCTACGAACTGCTGCTGATGCGCGTGCTGTCCATCGTTCAGTGGCATCACTTTGCGTACATGATTATCAGCATTGCGCTTCTCGGCTATGGCGTCAGCGGTACCTTCATCGCACTGCTCAGGCATCGGCTGGAGGCCCGGTTCGAGACCGCGTTCTCGGCAAGCGCCCTGCTATTCAGCATCACGATGGTCGTCTGCTTTGCGCTCGGACAGCGCGTGCCCTTCAACGCGCTGGAGCTTGTCTGGGACTCAAATCAGCTTCTTTACCTGAGTCTCATTTACCTCGTGTTCCTCGTGCCGTTCTTCTTTGCCGCCGTTTGCATCGGCCTCGCCTTCACCTGCAGACAGCAGGTCATTGGCCGCATCTATTTCTTCGACCTGGTGGGAGCCGGCTTGGGCGCGATTCTGATTATTGGCGCCTTGTTCGCGCTGATGCCGCAGAACGCCCTGCTGCTGATGATGACCTTGCCGCTCGTGGCGTCACTAATAATGGCTTCCGTCTCCCGCGCTCGAATCCCTCTGATGATCGTCCAGGCGGGCTGGCTCGCGCTGCTGCTTGCCGGGGTTCCGCAACAACAGCTGGCTCTCAAACTCTCGGACTACAAGGGACTCAGTCAGGCGCTGCAGGTGATCGACAGCCGCGTACTGAAGAACGTCTCCGGCCCCCTTGGACTTCTGACGGTCGTCGATAGCCCGAGCGTCCCGTTTCGCCATGCGCCTGGATTGAGCTTTGGAACACACCATATTCCGCCACGGCAACTCGCCGTCTTTACCGACGGCGACAGTATGACAACGATAAACCGATTCGATGGTGATCTGGGGTCTCTTGCTTACCTGGGCGACATGACGGCCGCGTTGCCCTATAGCCTTCTCGAGAAACCGGAAGTCCTGGTGCTGGGTGCCGGCGGAGGCAGCGACGTGTTGCTGGCGCTCTATCACGGCGCGAAGAGCGTCGACGCCGTCGAGCTCAATCCACAAATGACCGAACTCGTACAGGATACCTACGCGGATTTCGCAGGCCTCGTTTATGACGACCCGCGCGTGACGCTGTACCCAATGGAGGCACGTGGGTTCGTGGCCAAGAGCGACTCGCTGTACGACCTCATCCACATCGGGTTACTTGACTCTTTCGCGGCGGCCGGTGCGGGCGTCCAGGCGCAGAGTGAAAGCTATATCTACACGGTCGAGGCCATTGCAGAGTACCTGACGCACACAACGGCGGGCGGCATGCTCGCAATCACGCGCTGGCTCAAACACCCGCCACGCGACGGGCTGAAACTCATTGCGACGGCAATCGAGGCGCTTGAGTCGCTCGGCATCGAGCAACCCGCAAAGCAGCTGGCCGTGATACGCAGCTGGAATACGAGCACGTTGCTTATCAAGAACGGCGTCCTGGAAGCTGATGAAGTCGCGTCAATCCGGCGTTTTGCGCACAGCCGTTCGTTCGATATAGCCTGGTTGCCGGATATTGAGTCGCACGAAACCAATCGTTTCAACAAGCTTGATCGGCCCTATCTCTATGACGGCACGATGGCGTTACTCGGTGACCGGTCTGACGCCTTTCTGGAGCGCTACAAGTTCTACATCGAGCCCGCGACTGACAACCGACCCTACTATTTTCACTTCTTTAAATGGACGACGCTTCCCGAAGTGATCGCGGTGCGCACGGCAGGTGGCGCCGGGCTGATCGAATGGGGCTACCTGATCCTGATTGCGACCCTGGCGCAAGCAACGCTTGCCGGATTCTTCCTGATCCTGCTGCCACTTTGGCGCGTCGAGCGTCAGTGGCCGGCTGGCACCGGCGCTCCAATGGGTGCCTATTTTTTGTTGCTCGGCTTTGCGTTCTTATTCATCGAAATGGCTTTCATCCAGAAATTCATTCTGTTCCTGGCCCATCCGTTGTACTCGGTCGCCGTCGTGTTGAGCGGGTTTCTCGTTTTTGCCGGGATTGGAAGCGCCTACTCGCAGAAGCTGGCAGAACGCCTCGAGAGACTGGGGCGTTCACCGTTGACCGTCGTCGTGGGCGGCATAGCACTGTTCACGCTGTTGTATCTTTTCCTGTTGCCGCCGCTGTTTCAACGCTTCATCGGCTATTCTGATTCGACAAAAATCGTGCTGTCGATTGCGTTGATTGCGCCACTCGCCGTATGTATGGGCATGCCTTTTCCACTCGGACTCAGACGTGTCGCCGAAATAGCGACCGGTTTCATACCCTGGGCCTGGGGTATTAACGGCTTTGCCTCGGTCATCAGCGCGGTTCTCGCAACAATGCTCGCGATCGAGTTCGGATTCAATGCCGTAATACTGCTCGCGCTGTCTTGCTATGTGCTGGCTTCGCTGATTTATGCGACGCTGGCTAGAACGTCGAGCCCCAGCCCTCCTCCCCGATAAGCGGCACAAATCGCACCGGCAACAAGTCCTCTGTTTCAAATTCGGATTCCGCAACTCGGGTTACTCGAACAAGTGCCTGGTACCACTTGCTCTCCCCGACCGGTATGACCAGATGCCCCCCGATCTTGAGCTGCTGTTTCAGGGCGTCAGGCAGGTCCGGGGCCGCGGCCGTAACAACGATCCCATCGAAGGGTGCTTGCTCGGGCCAGCCGAGCGTTCCGTCGCTGTGCCGCACATGCACATTGTCGTAGCCCAGCTCTTTGAGCACGTCGCTTGCCTTGGTCGCGAGACCCTCGATACGCTCTATGGTGTAGACCTCACCGGCTATCTCGGCCAGGACCGCGGCCGCGTAACCGGATCCCGTGCCAATCTCCAATACTTTTTCGCCACCCTCCAGATCGAGCGCCTCCACCATGTAGGCCACGATATAGGGTTGCGAAATCGTCTGGCCCTGGCCGATCGGCAACGGCGAGTCGTCGTAGGCGAATATTCCGTCTCCTCCGGGCAAGAATCGCTCGCGGGGCACCTTGCGCATGGCGTCGAGAACGATTTCCGATCGAACACCACGATCGGCGATCTGTCGCTGCACCATACGTTTTCTCAGCTTCGAGTAGTCGCTCATGGCATCACACTATGGCCAACGGCCGGATTTGGCCCAACAACGCTCACAACGAATTGTCGTGAGAGTCATTGTGCCCCCGCGAATCTGCGTCCGAGCAGCCGGCTTGCCCAGCCGCTGCCGCTGAACCTGCCGATACCATCGAGCGAATACTCGGCGCCGGAAACAATGGAGTTTGCCGCCAGCAAGCCACTTCTTATGGCAGGACCGATGCCCTCGCACATATCGTGCGTCGCGAGCCCGACCGAATCGCCGACGATATAGGCGTTACGATCACTCACGATGTCGCCACTACCGCGCAGGAAATAACTGTAACCGGCCGGACGATAATCATTGTAATCAACGAGGCCACTCTTCTTCAGCTTGTCGGCGAACTTGCTCCAGTACTCCCTGATTCGCCCGCCCTTACGTTTGAGCTGATCGGCCATGCCGCCCAGACCAACATTAATGTAGCCGTTATCCTTGGGCACATACCAGGCATAACCCGGTAAACCGTCATCGAAGAACCACAGGTGGCAGCTTGCGTCCTTCCAGTCGTAGGCGAACTCCTGTTCCCAGGTGGCGGTCTGTAACGCGCTACGGCGCGGATTACGCTCGTGAAAGAACGTGCGGTAGACCGGGCAGCGGGTTCCACCCGCCCCCACCAGATATCTGCAGCGAAACTTGTCGTCGATGACGTAGTCGCCGCCGTTGCGGCGGATACTCTGTACCCTGTGCTGCAACACCACAACGTCGGCGCGACGCAATAAGAAGTCGTCGAATTCGACGCGACGAATGGAATACTGTCGGGACCTGGGGCTCGAGGTGAACATCTTCCAGTGCAGCTCCAGCTCATCAAATGTGACAAGGCCCACTGGAAGGTCGTCGGGTTCGAGCTCCAGGTCTGTCAACGCTTCCGGAGTAACCCAACCCGCGCAAAGTTTAACGCGTGGGAATGCCTCCCGATCCAACAGCAGGACCTCGAGCCCAGCCTCGCGAAGTTTCCAGGCGCAGGTTGATCCCGCGGGGCCGCCGCCGACGACAATAGCGTCGGCTACTCTCACATTGGCTGGCCTCCAGCCGCCATCGATCGGTACAGGTGCTCACGTGTCCACGGCACGTCGTTATTGCCATACGGCGTGAAAACCACCTGGAAAAGTTGCAGCGTGCCGGACTGGAAACCGGCCGACGAGCCGGCGAGGTACAGACGCCACATGCGAACAAATTCATCGCTGTACATTGCCCGGACCCTGTTCGCGACGGAATCGAAGTTCTGCAACCAGTCTTTGCACGTACGCGCATAGTGTGGCCGCAAGTTCTCGATATCGACGATCGAGAACCTCTGGGGTTCGAAAACAGTCATCATCTCACTGAGACTCGGAATATGGCCGCCGGGAAAGATGTGTTTGACGATCCACGGGTCGGTCCTGTTTGGAAAGCTTCGCCCAATCGAATGGACCAGGCCAAT
>CAMYMR010000093.1:9424-18623 GCA_947259285.1 uncultured Woeseiaceae bacterium
CCGATAGTCATCCTCGACAAACGTCACGCGATCATCCAGATTCTTGGCCGCTGCCCGTTCACGAGCGAAAGCAATCTGCTCTCTGGAATTGTTGAAGGCGGTCACCTTTACACCATAGTGCTCAGCCATGTGTATCGCCAGGGCACCCCAACCACAGCCTGCCTCGATGACTTTTTGACCCGGCCGCAGCTCGAGTTTTCGACAGACGTGCTCGAGCTTTGCGACCTGAGCATCCGTCAGCGTAGCGGCAGGATTGTCGTAGTAAGCGCAGGTATAGACCATGCGCTCGTCGAGCCACAGTTTGTAAAAGTCGTTGCCGAGATCGTAATGGTGATAAACGTTATGGCGCGAACGCGCAGGCGTATTGCGGCGCATCGCGTACAGCAGGGAGCGAATCTTCGGACCGTAGTAGCCGCTATTGCGCTCCCGCGTCAGCGCCTCCGTCACTTCGTTGGCAAACGCCAGCAAGTCGCCGTGCACGTCGATCAGACCTTCAGTGAAACATTCGCCGAAGCCCACAGAAGGCCATAGCAGCAGCTTCAGAAGCGCCCTACGCTCGCGTAACTCCATGCACGCAACCGGGGCATGCTCAGTGACCGGAAACTCGTCGCCATTCCACATGCGGATCGAGATACGAGGATTACCAATGCGCCTCATGATCCACAGGATCAGCGAGCGATCCAGATAGGGTTGATCGAGGCTGCGGCTGGTCTGAGTCGCCACGCTCTTCACCTTTTTGTAGTTATTTCAATAATATTTTGCCATTCCTTTGTCTTGGCGACAATTGGGGATTACCGAAGACTTCGCGATTGTCTATCTGTAATGGCGATCGCTGTCGACCACGAATCGCTCAATCGCCCTTCGTCGAATCAATCTCGAGCTTGAGCGAGATGAGTTCGAGCAAGTCCTTCAGTGAAATCATTCCGACCAGCTGGCCATCGTCCACTACCATGTAGCGAGACTGCGTCCGCGGCTTCACGATATCTGTCAACAATTCGGCCGTGCTCGTGTCGGCCGGAATTGTGTTGGCGGGCGAACAGGCCTGCATCCGTTCGGCGACCTTCGTTGTAGCCCTGTCACGTTTCGGCAACGTCTTGATGTCGTTGATACTGATGCAACCCATCAGTCGTGACTCCTGTACCACCGGGTACATCTTGTAATGGGACTGGTAGACATAGTCCTCGAGCCATTCGTCGATGGAGATCGATGGTGGTACCGTTACGGGATCGCGTCGCATAAACGTCGATACGGGCTGATCCCTGATAATCTCACCGACGATAAGCTGCTGGTAAGACGCGGACGCGGCCCCACGCACGAAAAGGCCGATCAGGAATAACCACATCCCGCCGATCAGGTTTCCGCCGACCAGGGAGATTATCCCGACGATCGCCAGCGCCAGGCCAAAACCCTGGCCGATCTGGCTCGACACAAAGGTGGCCGATCTCAGGTCGCCCTTCCGTCGCCATAATGCAGCACGCAGCATTCGGCCGCCGTCGAGCGGGAAGGCAGGCACGAGGTTAAATAACGCAACCGTGAGATTGATCAAACTCATCGTGTCGGCAACGCCAATAACGGAAACGGGCCAGCCGCTCGCAGTAGCGAATCTCTCGATTAACAGGAACACATAGGCCAACAGAAAACTGGCTACCGGCCCGGCAAGTGCCATGAGGAACTCGGACTTCGGCGTCGGCGGCTCACTCGCCATTTTTGCAACTCCGCCAAAGACGAAAAGTGTGATGCCACGAATTTGCATGCCGAAGTGACGCGCAACGAGCGAGTGCGAAAACTCATGAAACACGATAGAGAAAAAGACGCCGATGGCGACCGCGATGCCCATCCACGCATAAACGACCGAAGACAGTCCCGGATACTGTTGCGGAAACAGGCCCGCGCCGACGGACCAGCTGATCAATAGCGCGAGCAACAGCCAGCTCAGGTCAAGCGATACCTCGAAGCCGTACAGCGAGAACAATCGGATTTGTCCGAAACCCATTGAGTCCTTCGCTTCGATTGCCATCACCGCCCACCCCCGGACGACCAATCGCCCGACTGTTTGCAGCGTCTGGAATTCGTCAGAGACCGCGCGGAATCGTCCTGTCCATACTGACGAAATCCTGCCTGGTGAAGAGCCTATGCGAGACCGAACCCCGTGACTATCAGGACTTGTCGCAGCACCCAGACCGTCCTCCTCAGCGCCAGCATCGTGCGGGCCGCTACGCGTTAATGCGCATAGTCATATCGTCAAAGGCGGCCGATACTCAACAAAAAGTGAGGCTGTGAACATTCTTTACCTCATATTGGTCTTGCTGGTCGTGACTCGGGTGTTCGCGGAACTGGCCGAACGCGTCCGGATTCCGGCCATTGTTGGCGAGCTGGTCGCCGGCGTCGCGCTGGGCCTGTTGTTAAAGCAGTACTCTGAATCATTGACGGCGCTCAGTAACGCAACCCAAAGCGAGGGTTACGAGGCTCTCGTAGGCCTGGGCATGTTCTTCCTGATGCTGCTCGCAGGGATCAGGATGGAGCCGCTGGATTTCGCGCGGACCTCGAGGTCAGCAATCCTCGTTGCGCTGGGCGGAATGATCGTGCCAGTTATTGCCGGTTTTGCCCTCGGGATCGCGGTGCTACCGGAATCCCCGTTTAAAGTTGTACAAAGCCTCTTCCTTGGCACGGCCCTTGCCATTACTGCGGTCCCGGTCACGATTCGCATGTTCATGGATCTGGATCAGCTCGATTCACGCATCGGAAAGACCGTGGTCGCGGCTGCATTGTGGGATGATCTGATTAGTCTGTTCTTGCTCGCACTGCTACTCGCAGCGATCGGCGAAAGTGCGTCGGGCCGGTTCGAACTTGAGTCTACCATTTGGTTGCTG
Organism: uncultured Woeseiaceae bacterium; assembly: GCA_947259285.1. GTDB lineage: Bacteria > Pseudomonadota > Gammaproteobacteria > Steroidobacterales > Woeseiaceae > UBA1847. The sequence continues at coordinate 12,295 of CAMYMR010000093.1, forward strand.
GGAAAAGTTTCCTTGTATTTCGCCGTGACCGTACCCGTCGGCCTTTTCGTATTTCCGCGCGTTGGGCGACGACTCCGGCACCTGCACTTCCCAGAAGTCGACTTCAGCATGCTGCTCATCGCCGCGCTCGCGTTCGCCGTGTTTGCCGAATATATGGATCTGCACTTTATCCTCGGCGCTTTCCTCGCCGGCCTGTTTTTCCACCCAAATGTTGTCGATACTGATATTTATCAACGCGTCGAGCGACAGATGTCGGGCATCACCCGGGGCTTTCTGGCGCCTGTCTTCTTTGTCTCGGTCGGACTGCACCTCGATTTCAGCGCTATCGCTCAAGTTCCCTGGTTTGTCGCGACACTGATCCTCGCCGCCTTCATCAGCAAACTTTTCGGTTCCGGAATACCCGCGTACTGGGTCGGATTGTCGAAATGGGACGCTACGATTGTCGGCATCGGCATGAGCGGCCGCGGCGCCGTCGAACTGATCGTCGCCGGAGTTGCGCTGCAAGCCGGTTTGTTCTCGAAACCAGTGCCGGTGCCTATTATCGTTGAGAGCCTGTACTCATCGATCGTCATCATGGCGCTGGTGACGACGGTGCTGACACCCGTTTTCTTGCGGTGGATGTTGCACGGACGATCGCGACATAGGAATTGATTGGATAAGAAAACCCGCCAAAGAAAACGGCCCCCGAAGGGGCCGTTTTGTCGTGCCTAAATTGTCACTCGAGCCATTATAGCGACAGATTAATCCGACCGTAGAAGAAACTTCCCGAAATCGGATGCAGGGTTCCGTCAAAGCTGTTCAGATCACAGCTGAAACAGATTGGCGTGCTCGTATCGAACGCGTTCTGAACGCCACCCTGAATCGTCCAGTTACGGTCGCTGCTTCCGCCCGACGGACTCCAGGAAACCTGTATGTCGGTATAGAGTTTCGAACCAATTTCATTCGTCGTCGGCGTAGAGCAAAGATCCGAAAAGCCGAAATCGGCAACGAGTCCCGTGCACTGCTCTGTAATGCTGTCGATATAGCGATTGGTCAGCGCAACCGACCAGTCGCCTCTCGTCCAATCTACGATCAGCGTGGATTTCCACTCGACAAAGCCGCGTTCCGGCGAGCCGAGTTCCGTACCCGCCCGATCCGTCCTGACCGGTCCGTCCGGACCATTCACGATCTCGACATAGTCGATGAGATGCGTGTTCGACCAACGTGCCCGGAATTCGCCCCAGCTGGTCGGCTCGAAATTGGCCGTAATTGTCCAGTCGAATCCGGTGGTCTCAATGCCGCCGATATTCTGAAGGACGCCGCCGATACGTGTAATAGTCGGGCCAACTCGCGTGACCTGATCGCAGAACGCAGGGTTGAGCGTCTGCACACATTGCAGCAGCACGTCGCCCGCATCCGGCGCCTGAATAGCGTTCTCCACATCGATGTCGTAGTAATTGGCTTCAAACGTAACGCCTTCCACCGAATCCATGCTGTCCGCGATACCGGTCGCATCCCAGGTCAGGCCGAATGTAATCGTTTCGGCTTCTTCGGGTGTCAGAGCGAGGTTACCACCTGTCGTTACGCTTATCTGCGGGTTTAGCTGCTGGTAGCCAACCGGCACGCCCAGTGTCGTACAGTTCGCCTGCAGAGAAGGGGTAACGGCCAGCGCATCGGCATCGCAGGGATCGGTGATCGACGCATCGAAACGAGATCCGGTATTAAACAGCTCGCCGATATTTGGCGCCCGGAATCCTTCCGAGAAGCTCGCACGAACATTCAGATCATCGATCGGACGCCAGTTTGCGCCGATCTTGATCACGTCGTTCGAACCCGTTCGATCATAGTCTGAAAAACGAACTGCGGCACTAATGTCAAAGGTCTCCACGACCGGCGCTATAACCTCGGCATAAAGTTCGGTCACGTCGTAGGCTCCTGCGGTGGGGCTGGCCGGCACACCGGCCGTCTCGCCACTGGACACCACCGAGTCCGGAACGAAAAATCCTTCTTCATCACGGTATTCGAAACCGAGCGCCACGCCCACGGGACCGCCCGGCAGATTGCCGAACTCGCCCGAAATGTTGGCGGTGACATCGAACATCTCCTGCTCGCTTTCGTCCTTCTGAGTGAAGGTCACGTAGTCGAGCATTTCCTGCGTGATGGAGCCTTGCCCGTTGGGGCCCTGGCCGCCAAACCAGTTGAACTGCACGCAGCCCGGATTCACTGCACAAACCGCCGGATCACCCACGGCCAGCGAAAGTTTTCGCGCATTGAACGCGCCGGCCTTGCGCTGGTTCGCTTGGTTCTGCGACCAGCTGGCGTTCACATCCCAGTACCAGGTGGAGGCATTCATCTCGAACTCGCCCGACAGACCGCCCGAAATATAGTAGGTGTCTACGTTTTGATCGAAAACTCGGGGTCCTGCCTCAATCGGCCGCCTCGTAATGAATCCGTCCTGAATCTCGGCCGGTCCCAGATCGATTCCGAACGGGTTATAGATATTGTCCGCATGGAAGACGATGTTCTCCATCACGGCACCGCCACCGCCGCCGGGGCCTGCAAACAGCGGCTCTGGCGCCGCTTTGTTTTGTGACGACCGGTTGTTAAAAGTGGCCATCAGTCGGAACATTAGGCTGTCCGAGAGATCGTATTCGCCCTTGAGGAAGAAATTGACGCGTTCGTTCGGCGTTACCAGGTGATTGAACGGCTGATAATTGAACCGATCGGCCAGCGCGAAGTCGTGGAAGTCGTTGCTACCCGGATTATTGAAGTCATAAAACGGTATGTTCGCTCCACCATCGTTCAAGACACCGTCGTTCAGGGTGATGCTTACGAAGTTGGCGCCTTCGCCCAGCGGATCGGGAATGCGCGGATCATAGAAGGCGTAGCGGCCCTGGGGTGTACCGGAACTTGCACCGATCGGAACGCCGGCGATCGGGAATGTCGAAATTTCCCGGTCTGCCGCGGAAACATCGCCCTGCTCGGTATAACTGGTAGCGATCAAGATACGCGCGTTATCCGATTGCGCGCCGAATGACAGGTTGAACTCCTGGCTCTCGCCGTCACCTTCGTCGTACAGGCCGTAGTAGTAGGAAACATCCAAGCCATCGTAGTTTTCTTTGGTAATGACATTGACGACGCCCGCAATAGCGTCGGAGCCGTAAATTGTCGAGGCGCCATCCTGAAGCACTTCGATTCGCCCGATCGCGTTAGCGGGAATCGTATTCAGATCAACGGCACCCGAGACGCCGCTTGCCGACGAGCCACGCACCCAGCGTTGGCCATCCACGAGAACGAGGACGCGCTTTGACGACAGGTATCGAAGATCGATCTCTGATGAGCCGGCACCGATGCCGGAGCCGTCCGGCGGGAAGCCCAGGTTGCCCGACGCGTTATTGGAACGATTGATCGCCGAACCCGCGATAGGCAGTCTTTGCAGAAAATCGCCGATGGAGACGTCGCCAGAGTTGGCAAGATCTTCGGCAGACAGTATCTGCACCGGAGTTCGCGCATCCAGTGGATTTTGGCGAATTCGAGAGCCCGTGACGACGACCTCCTCCACCGCTTCATCGGCATCGGATCCTTGCGCAATAGCATGTTGAGGAGTAATCGAGAAGATAGAAAGTGCCAGGGCAATGCTGAGGCCCCTGACAACGTTTGCGTTATTTTTCATTGTCGCCCCCTGGAATTGGCGTTATTGCTAGGCTGAGGCCAGCCTAGGTCCAACCTTAATGTTGCGTACAAACCACATAAGAATCGTGGTCCCAGCAACATATTTAATCAACTTATTGCCGAAGTCAACGCGGTAGTGTTGCGAGAATCAAACAAGAAGGATCCGTTGCCTGAGAAGCGGCACAAAAGGAATCCGGCGGTGGATCCCAGAGACACTTAAGTCCTCGGTAATTGGTCATATTTTTGAGGTAATAATCACGCGTGACTGACGCTTTACAGCGGTAGCCACGATAACGAAACGCCGCGCCGCACACTCGCGCTGCGTTAAAGACCAAGAGATCTGCGCCTACGTCCATTTAGACTTAGACTGATTCAAATAAGTCCCGCGTTCGGCTGTCGTGTCGAGGACATAGTCGCGTGCGTTCTCACTCGCCATTCTCGCTCTCGCCGCAGCATGTTTCGTACACGCTGGGCTCGGCAATCCAGCCTTCGTTCGGATCGAACCCGCGTGGCGCGCCGAACTCCTGGTCGCGCCGCATCCAGGCTGCGGCCGCCTGCACCGCACACAACAGTGCATCGAGATCGTCCGCCCCGGGATCCTCCACAATCGCATCGTCGACCTGCACGCGTACACCGTGGCTGGCAAGAAGGTCGCCCGCTTTGAGTTTGCTTACGATCGCTTTTCTTGCTTCGAGCTGGTCGCGCGTCTGTTTGTCGACGCTGTCGTTCTTGTAACTCCGACGGCCGATCAGATAGCGTGCAAGCGCCCCGGGGTATGCTTCAACGGCGAGACGGTCCGGATCGCCATCAGCGATGCCGGGTAAGGTAACGCCGCTCGCTAACAATCGCGGGGCACCCTCGAAAAACATCAGGCCGACAGGCACGCCGTAGAGCTTCTGCGGACTCGTCGAACCGGCCGCCACGTCCATCTTCCGTCGATGCTCTTTGTCACCTGGCGCACGATCCTTACGATACGCGTCGAGTTGATTTCGAAACTCGGCTCGCGTCATCGTACCGACCAGCTTCACATATGCAGGCCATTTGTGAGGCCAGCCGATGTTACGGATGAATGTACGGGACTGGCCGAATGGAAAATCCAGCGCGGCGATCCAGGGACCAGGGCGTACGAGAGCCGCTTCGAATGCCCGGAAGTCGCGCCATCTTTCGAGCTCCAGCACCTGCAGATCGTCCTTTTCCAGTCTGGCGCTCACGCTGGTGATGGCCTTCCTGGTGCCCGGACTGCTCGTGAAATCGATGCCGATGACCTTCATTGCATACTTCGTTTGCATCCCAATGAGCGCCCCAATATAGCTGCTTTCAATCTGTTCGATTGCATGTTCTGCGTCGCTAGGGAATGTGCAATCCGGCCTATGTGATTAACCCTGATTCCCGTAAGTGCTTGTCCGTGCTACAAATGACTGGCAGCAGGTAAGAGCTTGCTCGATCAGGAGGCTTGTCATGAAAGCACGGAATACACTGACGCTTATCCTGTTCAGCCTCTTCGCACTGACGGCGTGCGATCAGGAAGCCAGGATGTCGCAAAAGGGCTTTCGACTGCCAGACGGAGACGCCGAGGCCGGTCGCGAGGCCTTTCTCTATATGCAGTGCCACCAGTGCCATACCATCGCGGGCGAACAGCTGCCCGGTATTCCGGGTCAGGAACCGCCCTACGTCGAGCTGGGCGGCAAAGTGACGCAGGTCAAGACCTATGGTGAGCTGGTGACGGCGATTATCAACCCGTCGCACGAACTGGCTGCCGGCTACGCCGAGGAAGTCGTATCGGATGACGGCGAATCCAAGATGTACGTTTACAACGACCATATGACGGTCAAGGAGCTAACCGACATCGTCATGTTCCTGCATCCCTATTACGACGTCGTGGTGCCGAATTTCCGGTACCCTGTTTATCCGTAGCGGCCAGCAGTTGCCTGTAGCCTTTCGACGCCAGCGAATGGCGCCAACGGGCTGGTTGGCTAGTCAAACAGAGGTGAATGGCCGTGCTGGAGAAATTCGATCGCTATCCGCTGACCTTCGGCCCGACGCCGATCGAACCTTTAAGTCGGCTGACCGAGCATCTCGGCGGCAAGATTGAGCTGTTCGCAAAGCGCGAGGACTGCAACTCGGGCCTCGCGTTCGGCGGCAACAAAGTCAGAAAGCTCGAATACATCGTACCCGACGCTATCGCGTCCGGGGCCGACACACTGGTCACCATCGGCGGGGTGCAGTCCAATCACACGCGACAGGTTGCCGCCGTGGCCGCAAAGATCGGCATGAAGTGTCGCCTCGTGCAGGAAAGCTGGGTGCCCTATTCCGACGCGGTCTACGACCGTGTCGGCAACATACTGATGAGCCGGGTCATGGGCGCGGAAATCGACCTGGTCGATGAGGGCTTCGATATTGGCATTCGCAAAAGCTGGGAGGATGCCATCCGGGACGTCAAGGACAAGGGCGGCAGACCCTATGCGATTCCCGCCGGCGCCTCGGTGCACAAGTACGGCGGGCTTGGTTTCGTCGGCTTCGCCGAGGAGGTGCGCGCCCAGGAATCGGAGATGGGCATCACGTTCGACTACATCGTGGTTTGTACCGTTACCGGCTCGACCCAGGCGGGCATGGTCGTAGGCTTTGCCAGGGATGGCCGGGCTCGCAACGTGATCGGGATCGATGCTTCGTGCACGCCG
>CAMYMR010000094.1 GCA_947259285.1 uncultured Woeseiaceae bacterium
TTTCACTGGTTGGGCGATGCCGACGATCTTCGTGCGATGCGAATCGTCGATCCGAACGGCGCCAAGGTATTTGAGAACGGCGCGTTCGGTCCTCTCCGGGAGCAAAAGCTGACAGAGACTTTCGGCGAGAGCGCGGAGCCCCTGTGCTGGCCGGATCCGGAGGCGGATTCCGATGATCGGGAGGACATCGTAACGCTACGAGACTTTCGAGAGATCTGGGAACCTGGCTATTACGTATTTACCGGAAAAGGTGATGGCGGTGAGATGATCAGCGGCCAGACAATGCTCAGCTACGATCTGCCGGCCGCCCCGAAGTTGGTGGACTTCGACGGCAGCATGATCAGTTGGATGGAGGGCGACGATCTTGGCAACTGTGCGCCGCTTGGGCCTATTGCGTATGAATTGGAGGAGCAGGGCCTGGAGATTATTTCGGATGTTTTAGACATCATTACGGATCCGGCGTTGGTAGAAGTGGCCGCGTTCGAAGTAGTCATGGAACCGGACCTCGACGATGGTGATCCTGTTGGCGGCCTCAAGTTCACGATTCGCGTTCCCGGGAATATCAATCCCTTGGCCGTTGAGGTACCGGCACTCTACCTGGCGTCACTGCCGCCCAACACACCGGTCAAGATCGAGGTCGGTGCCATTGGCGTTGATGACAACGCGACGTTCACTGAGGAAGACGGCTTCTGTGTGAACGCGTTCGGCGCCGGCTGCGGCGAAGATTAGATAGCAAACAGAAACACGGGTCAGACCGAGGTTTTCATTTTAAACCTCGGTCTGACCCCTGTTTATTCGTCGGCCGCTTTCAAAATGTCTTCCCAACGCCGGGTGAGGAGATTCTTCTTGTAGTCGGCGATCTGGTACTGCCAGCCAGACACGCGTGCATTAATCTCCGCCGCGGGATCGTCGGCAGCGGATTCTTCATCCGTTGGCCCAGCGGAAAATGCGATCCAGGAGGAATCATCGTCCGATACGACTTCCGCCGTGACCGTTAGTCCGTCCCAGGTCTCATAGGTGGTGGTCGTCGTTGGCGACGATTCTTCGCCAGCCCGAACGTCATCGAGCGTAAGCTTCGCGAGCGCGCCGGCAACGCCGTTGCCGACCGTTGCATAGCTGAGCTCACGTCCCTCCGGGATATCGGCAACCTCGAAATTGGTCTGTTCGCGCTCGCTTTTCTCGATGACGATGGTCTCTCCATCGGCGTGTGCAATTGTTACTCGCCGCACGTCGCCAGCGTCGACATCGACGATGTCGGGCACCAGCCAGTCGCCCGCAGTTTCGGGTATATCCAGCTCCTGGTCGATCAGATAACTGGTCGCTTCATCGGCGATGCGCGCGTAGCGCTTGTTGCCCTGAGCCGTATTGCCGAGTACCAGTGAGTAAGTGAAGGACGGGCCTGAAAGGACTACTTTCGTGCCCTTGCCGCCCTCCTCAGGATCATCCACGCGGAGCTTCGCATAATGCGCCGGATTCGAGGTCTTCTCTTCCACGACCTGCGCGTCAGCCAGCCCAATTATCAGATTTCGCAACTTGCCGAGGTCGGCCAGGTAATCATCGCGAGCTGAAATCATCCAGCGCTTATCCTCACGCCGAATCGTAACCTCCTCCTCACCTGTGGGCCGCACGATTCGCAGCTTGCTTACGTCATTAGCGACGCTCTTGAATTCAGGCAGCAATTCTTGTCCTGCCATCTGTGTGCTGTCGATATCGCCGGTACGTAGCACGACCAACAACAACACGAGGCCGACAATGATCGCGACCAGGGCGTGAATCGTCTTTCTCGTCATACGGCCTCCCTCTGCCTGCGGCGCCAGAGCACCAGCAGCGTCCCAACCGTCAATAAGAACGGCATCAAGCCTATGTTAATGACTTTGAGAACGGTGCCGAGACTCTCGATGTCCTCGTCGAGGCCGCGCTGCACGGCGCGGAGTTCCTTTCGAATCGATGCACGCTGGTCGATAAACCGGTCGATTTCGGCCTGCTGCTCGTTGGTCAGCAGCAGGCTGCCGCTGTCCTCGCGCGACGACTCCAGTTCACCGAGCCGTCGCTCGGTCTCGTCGAGCTCCTGCTGCAGGCGTTGCTGGGTTTCCAGGAAACGTGCCTCGGCGTCTACCCGCAGTTCATCGACTTTTGTAAACGGCCGTGCGAAGCTGCCGCGGCTTCGCACGGCAATAAGATCAGAGCTACCGGTGAGATTCTCGAGTGCGTTTACAATGAATGCGCCGTTGCTCGCAAACGCGTTGGCAATCTGTTGACCGAAGAAGTTCTGCACCTGCACCCACATGGGATCGCTCAGCATATCGACGTCCGCGACAACGATCAGATTGGCAGATTCGGTCGATTCCATCAGATGTTGCGTCACGTCGTCCGTGTCCTGGTCGGTGTCGTCGGTGTCCGGCGTGGTCGTCGGCCTGCCGTCGGGGAATGCGCTCGGCAACGTGCCGGTGATGCGTGCGGCGAGAACCATCGGTTGGCCGCCCGCGACGAATCCTTGCTGTAACGAGGAGGGATCCGGAAGGAACGTAAACCGTGAAGCCGGCATCGTTGATGAGTTAGGGCTGGAGGATAGAAGAGGCTCAAATGACAGCGCGCTGTCATCCGGCACGTTCAGCCGCCCGGCCATGGCCGCGTTAATCGTGCTGAGCTCCGTCGTCGTGATGTCGTTTTCGCTCATGCTCTCGGGCGTAACACCAAGATACCCGTAGTGGCGAGTTGGCCGACCGCCAAGACCGCTGCTGATGGCAAGTGCCAGCTGAGCGTCGGCGACGACTTCCTGATCATTAAAGGTGATACCCCAGCCATCGAAGAGCAGCGCCAGATTCGATGACTGCCCCATCGGCGGCATACCCTGCGGCATGCCTTCAGCTGCCGCGGCGTCGATGGCGGCCAACGGGTCAACGAAGATCAGAGCCTTGCCGCCACGCATCACGAACTGATCGATCGCATACTGCGTGGCGCTCGACAGATTCTTTGGCTGCACGATCCACAGAACGCCGACGTCCTCGGGGACCGCTTCGAAGGAGGTGCCGAGATCACGAAGCTCGAACATCTGGCGTGCCTGCTGGTAAACCACCCAGGGCTGCTGCATCCGCTGGGTCTGCGGATCGAACTGCCCCGTCATCGATACGCCGGACACCAGTCCGATTACGCTCCGCTCGGGGTTGGCCAGGGTGCTGACGAGCTTTGCGATATCGTATTCCAGCGAGGCTTCTTTGTCGGGTTGGAAGAACGCGATTACCTCTTCGTCACCGATGCTGTTAGTCGCTGCAAGACCCAAATAAATCGGGTCCGGGGTCATGCCGAGCTGCACATCCTGCAGGCCGAATTGGGCGGCCTGATCCTCCTCCTCGGAGAAGGGCAGCGGATCGATAACGCTCAGGCGAAGCTTGCCGCGACTCGCGTCCGCGAATTCATCCAGCATCTCGCGAACGCGATTGGCGTAGTCGCGCAACGACGGAACGCCTTGTGTCGCCTTATCCGAAAAGAAAAAGTAGAGGTTGATCGGCTCGTCGATGTCACGAACGATGCGCTTCGTGCCGTCGGACAGCGTATAGAGACTGTTTTCCGTGAGATCTAGGCGCAGACCTTTGAACAGCTGATTCGACACGATCACGGCGACGATGAAAGCGATGGCCAGCAGCAGCAGGCTGGACGCACCGAGGCGTTGTTGCGTGCGAGTACTCATAAGTCAGCCTGCTTCCAGCGCAGCACGATGGTATTCGCATACAGAAACGTGCCAATGACCAGCGCAAAATAAATAAGGTCGCGAACATCGATCACGCCGCGGGAAATATCGGAGAAATGCGTGAGAAAGCTCAACGACGCAATGCCGTCGACAATTATCTGAGGTGCCCAACCCGAAAACGCGTCGAGCACCAGCGGGAATCCGGCGAGCAGGAAGCCGAAGCAGACGACCACGGTAATGACGAAGGCGATCACCTGGTTACGCGTGAACGCTGAAATGCAGGAGCCGATCGCGAGGAACCCGCCGGCCATCAGAAAGCTGCCGACGTAGGCGGCGAGGATCGCGCCGTTGTCCGGATCGCCCAGGTAATTAACGGTTATCCATATCGGAAAGGTCAGGAGCAACGCGATGCCGGCAAACGCCCACGCGGCGAGAAACTTCCCAAGCACGGCCTGCAACGGTGTGACAGGCAGTGTCATCAGGAGTTCGACGGTGCCCGACTTTCGTTCCTCGGCCCAGAGCCGCATGGCTATGGCCGGTACCAGGAACAGATACAGCCAGGGGTGGTAATTAAAGAATGCGCGCAGGTCCGCCTGGCCGCGTTCGTAAAAGCCGCCGAGGTAAAAGGTGAAGGTCCCCATCAGCATCAGAAAGATGACGATGAAGACATAGGCTACAGGCGTTGCAAAATAGCTCTGCAACTCACGGCGAAACAAAGCCTTGATCATGTTCATGCGGCGTCCTCCTGGTCAGGAGCTGGCGCGTCGCCTTGTGTAATTCGCCGGAAGACCTCGTCGAGGTCACCGTCGCCCTGAGCCGCGAGCGCTTCCGGCGTATCGTCGACCAGCAAGCGACCGTCCGCGATGATGATTGCGCGCGTGCAGACGGCTTCGACTTCTTCGAGGATGTGCGTGGAAATGACGATGAGTTTTTCTTTCGACATCGACCGGATCAGCTCCCGAACCTCGTGTTTCTGATTTGGATCCAGGCCGTCCGTGGGCTCGTCCAGTATGAGCACATCAGGATCATGCAGGATCGCCTGCGCCAGCCCGACGCGTCGCTTGAAGCCTTTCGACAGGGTATCGATCGACTGATTCAACACCGGACCGAGGTGCAGCTGTCGTATGACTTCATCCAGCCGTTCCTGCCGTCGCCCTCCGGACAGCTCGCGGACGTCGGCAATGAACTCCAGGAACTGGCGTGGCGTCATTTCTGCATACAGAGGCGCCCCTTCGGGCAGGTACCCGATATGCCGCTGCGCGATCAGCGTATCGGTCTGGACGTCGTGACCACAGACACGCACGCTGCCGGCGCTCGGCGCGACGAAGCCGGTGACCATTTTCATGGTGGTGGACTTGCCGGCGCCGTTGGGCCCCAGGAAACCGAGCACTTCTCCCGGCGCGCAGCGAAAACTCAGGTTATCAACGACTGTATGCCGGCCGTAACGTTTTGTGAGACTGTCTATTTCTATCATCGAATCCGTCGCAATTTTTCGTTGGAGGTTCGCGAAGCGCGCGATTTTTTATCAAAGTTGGGAACGTCTTGCAAGACCCTGATGTCGAACACGAAAACCACTGATACGGCACCGAAAAAAGGCGCTTATCAGGGGGTCCGACGCCAGCAAGTCGAAAACCGTCAAGATTCGTCGGCTCGTCCTCCGCAGGCTACCATGCTTCGATGGGCATCTGATTGTCGAGCTTGTCCTCTCTCGTCGCCTATAGGTTCTACAGGGAGTGTCATCATGGCTCAATCCGCCAGATTTTGGGACAGAATTGCGGAGCGCTACTCGAAGAAACCGATCGCTGACGAAGGGGCGTATCGGAAGAAGCTCGAAAAGACGCGTACCTACTTTCGTCCCGCTATGAGGATACTGGAGTTTGGCTGTGGAACCGGCGAAACGGCGATTCTGCATGCGCCGCATGTCAAACACATTCATGCCATCGATATGTCGTCGAAGATGATCGAAATTGCGAAGCGCAAGGCGGGCACAGCCAAGGTCAGCAACGTAACGTTCGAGACATCAACCATCGAGGAGTTCAGCGCCCCCGATCAGTCGTATGATGCCGTACTGGGATTCAGCATCTTGCACCTGCTCGAAGATAAGGACGCTGCGATCGCCAAAGTATTCGAGATATTGAAACCCGGGGGCGTCTTCGTCAGCAGCACGGCCTGTCTCGGCGACACGATGAAGTTCTTCAAGTGGATCGCGCCGATCGGCCGATTCCTGGGCGTCATTCCGATGGTCAGGGTGTTTACGGTGCAGGAACTGGTCAGCAGTTTGACGGATGCCGGTTTCGGCATCGACTACCGGTGGCGGCCGGACAAGGGAGAAGCGGTCTTTATTGTGGCTAAGAGAGATTAACCAAGATACGGCAAATTCGATAGCGTCGAATATTCACGAAATCAGCCGTCGAGTTCACCATTTGCATACCGCTTCATATATCGTTTGATGAATCGACGCACCTCGCGGGCAGCCGTCGTGTCCATTTCCTGACACGCGTCAACGAATCAGTTTCGCTATTCCAACGGGACCCGTGACCACGAGCAGGCAGAAGGAAATCGATGCCTGAAAGTATTTCATGAATGAAGACACTCGGAGGTAGGGTTATTCGACCAAGACCTCGCTAGCCGCACGGGTCTCGCTGCCTCTTCATTGCGTCATCGTCTATGGGGCAGCAATGCTGAAGGCGCGGCATTTGTACCGCGGATGCGCAACAATGGTGTTCTGTTAAAGTCGTGGACGATGTAGGCTCTGCAACCGTCGTCAGTCCGCAAGGCATTTGCCTTGAGTCGCGGGAGAAGTATCAATGAAGCTGCGTTATAAGATCGCCAATGGATTTCTGGCTTTGCTGGTGGTCGCGATTGCCGGCCTCGCGGTCATTCTGAGCCACACAAGTGAGTGCGCCCCGGCACCGCCCGTCGCAGAAGATGCCGCGCGCATGAAAGCTATTGTATATCGATGCTACGGATCACCCGACGTCCTGGAGTTTGCGGACGTTGCAAAGCCGGAGCCGGCGGACGACGAGGTTCTCGTCAAGATTCGTGCCGCCGCGGTAAATCCGCTCGACTGGCATTACATGCGTGGCTCCCCCTATCTCATGCGCCTTGCGTCAGGTCTGGGTGTGCCTAAGGATCAACGCCTGGGCGTGGATTTTTCCGGCACGGTCGAGGCGGTCGGCAGCGACGTGACGCGTTTCAAGCCCGGCGATGAGGTGTTTGGCGGCTGGACCGGTGCATTTGCCGAGTACGTCGCCGTTCGCGAGGACCGTGCGCTGACGCTGAAACCGGTCAATGTAACGTTTGCGGAGGCGGCCTCTGTCGCAATAGCCGGAATCACCGCGCTACAAGCGCTCCGTGATCATGGAAATGTAAGGCCCGGTCAGCGAGTGCTCATCAATGGCGCTTCCGGCGGAGTGGGTACGTTCGCTGTGCAAATCGCCAAGTCCATGGACGCGGAGGTCACCGGCGTCTGCAGTACGCGCAATGTCGATATGGTTCGATCTCTTGGCGCAGATCACGTTATCGATTACAAAAAGGAAGACTACACCGAGAGCGGCAAGACCTACGACGTCATTATCGACATGGTTGGCAATCATACGCTGCTGGCGAACCGAAAAGCGCTCGAGCCCGATGGCAAGCTTGTAATGGTCGGCGGACCCAAGGGCGATTGGTTGGCGCCACTGATTGGACCACTCAAAGCGTTTCTATTGTCACCGTTCGTTGAGCAGGAGATTGGGATGATGCTTGGGCAGCTGCGCCAGGAAGACATGATCGTGATTGCCGAACTCATGAAGGCGGGGCAGGTGACGCCGGTGATCGATCGGCATTACCAACTGAGCGAGGTGCCGGCCGCGATACGATATTCGGAAGAGGGGCGAGCGCAAGGAAAGATCATCATTGACGTGCAGTAGTCGCGCACAATCTATTCAAGGTGTTGCTTCATCGCGGTAAGCACGGCTCCCCAGGCATGGTCGAAATACTCCCAGCCGCGCTGCCAGGGCTCGCCTTCTTTCCATCCGTGCTCGAGAAGCCGAACGTGCACAACGCCGTCGCTGCTTTCATTTAACAGCACCACAACCTGGGTCCTTTCATCCGCGTAACGTAACTCGGGGATATCGGGAGGAAATGTCCACGAAAACGCGATCATCTCGTACGGTAGAAACGCGAGTACGTGTGAACCTACACTGCCCCGCCTGCCATAATCGTCGGGCTCGCCGTCCAGGAACCATTCATAGGCTCCGTTAACGCGAAGGTCGATGTTCGACTTGCTGGAAATGAACTTCAGTCCTTCCGCAGTCGTCCAGGCGTCCCACACTCTACTCAAGGGCGCCTGTATGAAAACTTCTTTCTCGAGTATCGACAGTTCCACATCCGTCCCCAATTGGTCACTATTTTCAAGAGTCGCTGAGACTCGACCTTTATAAGCATCGTGACAAGCGGCGCAACCATCTATCATCTTATGATAGCCGGAAACGACCAAGTCGCGATCCCGGGCCTCAGCGGCTGCCACTATCTCCAGCGATAAATCGTGCACCGTAGTATCCATCTGCTTGAATGCTGCCATTTCCTCGCCCAGCTCTTCGGCCACCAGTCTTACCTGGTCGAGCGGTATTCGTGGATGCCCTGCGATACCCGCCGCTCCGCGAGCAACAAGGTCGAAGTCACCAACAAGAACGCCGTCGGCAATATCGACGAGGTTGTCGCGCAGCCCTTGCATGATTCCTTTCAATGTCGTCGCCTTTTCGGATGCTGCGACGGCGGGAGCAAGAACGACGACGAGAATGCCCAAGTACGCATGTTTCCTATAGCTGATCACAAGATCATGCCCTCCAATTGAGATTACTGATCGACGTCAAAGCAGTTTACTCTACGGCGCTAATTTTCCTTAGCCACGTTCTCCGGCATACGATATTGGCGCTATACTCAATAAAAACTAAAAGAGGCTGTAAGCGATGCATACGTTTGCCGATCCACTGGAGCGTGCCGTACAGGTTGCCGGCGAACGATTTGCACTGGTTTCTGAAGGCCAAACGTTCACTCACCGGGAGCTGCGGTCGCGTTGTCGCCGAGTCGCGTCGGTTCTTAGGGCCAAGGGTGCCAGGGCCGGCGATCGAATCGCGATACTGGCAGCCAATTCGCATCGCTACATCGAGAGCTATGTTTCGATACCGGCAGCGGGATTCGTTATTGTACCGTTGAATACTCGCCATGCCGAGCCCGAGATACGCTACGCGCTCGAAGACGCCGATGCGACGATTCTCCTGTCGGATCGTGATCCTGGTTCGCTGCGCGAGATTGTCGACACGGTCATCATGATTCCCGATGAGTACGACTCACTGCTCGAGGGAGCCGAGGAGTCGGACCTCGGCGAGGGCGTCACGGAGGATTCATTGGCCGGACTGTTCTATACCGGTGGCACGACAGGCGCATCCAAAGGCGTCATGCTGACGCACCGCAACCTTATCTCGAATACCTTTCACTTCATGACAATGGCGCCACCGACGAG
>CAMYMR010000095.1 GCA_947259285.1 uncultured Woeseiaceae bacterium
TAAATTCAGAATGTCCCCACTCTTCATCAGGCGACTCATACTCATGACACCGCGCGGAATTAGTCGATGAACGACCCCACCTGGCTTTCGGTATTGCCGCCGGTGCTTGCGATCGTGCTCGCTATCTGGAGCAAGCAGGTCATCCTGTCGCTCTTCGCCGGAATCTGGATGGGACACACGCTCCTCGGTCAGTTCAATCCGCTGGCCGGTGTCGTAAACGGACTCGACGGCATTATCAATGTCTTCACCGATCCCGGTGACGCCCGGGTTCTTGTTTTCACCTTGTTGATCGGGCCTTTGATAGCCACGATAGAAAAGTCCGGGGGCGTGAGGGGTTTCGTGCATTACCTCGAGACCCGGCACTGGGTCCACAACGGATTCAGGGCGCAGATACTGGCGTGGGCGGTGGGGCTGATAATTTTCGTCGAATCAAGCATCACGCTGCTCGTCGCTGGATCCGTCAGCCGGCCGCTGTTCGATCGTTACCAGGTCTCACGGGAAAAACTGGCCTACCTGATCGACGCCACGTCGGCACCCGTCTGCGTGATGATCCCGCTGAACGCCTGGGGCGCATTCATTATCAGCCTTGTCGCGTCGACCGGCGTCGAGAATCCGCTGCAGACGTTCATCGCCGCCGTGCCTCTTAACTTTTATGCCATTACCGCCATTCTCCTGGCAGGCGTGGTTATCTGGAAGAACATCAATATAGGGCCCATGAAAAAGGCCGAGGAACGAACGCAACGCGGCGAATTACTCTGGCCCGGCGCGGTACCGCTCGTCGACGTCTCGGCCGAGCAGGAGGTTAACGACGAGCAACACATTCCATCCGCGTGGCTGATGGCGCTGCCGATTATCGCGATGGTCGCGATGATGCCGGTCGCTCTTTACATCACCGGCGATGGCAACATCATCAATGGCTCCGGTTCAGTGTCGGTCCTCTGGTCCGTGTGTTTCGCGATCACCGTCGCGTGGGCGATGACGCTGACCACCGGCAAAAGCTCGGTCGGCGAACTGATGCAGGTTTTCATGAAAGGCGCGGGCGATCTGCTCCCGATCGCGATCATCCTTCTGCTGGCGCTCGCGCTCGGCGATGTCGCCAATGCGCTCGGGACCGGCAGGTACGTCGCCGGCCTGGTCAGCGGAAATATTTCGCCGGTCTTTCTTGCGCCGCTGGTGTTTCTCGTCTCTGCGTTCATCGCGTTTTCCGTCGGCTCGAGCTGGGGCACGTTTGCCATCATGATTCCGATCGCCGTGCCGGTCGCAACGACACTCGGCATTCCCGTGCCGTTGCTGCTGGGCGCCACCCTGTCCGGTGCGATATTCGGGGATCACGCCTCACCGATCAGTGATACGACTGTGCTCGCGTCCATGGCATCGGCGTCGGACCATATCGAGCACGTCCGAACGCAGCTCCCTTACGCGTTGCTGGCGGCAGGAATCGCGAGCGTCGGGTTTCTGGTGATTGGTCTTTTGGGCTAGGGTCAGCGGACCGCCAGGAAGAAAAGAGACAACCACAGATTGTTTCGCAACTTTTAAACGGCACAGGAAATCGCGGATGTACTGGAAAATGGGCTTGGCCGTTATTTTGCTTCTGGTGCTTGTCGTTCCCGCGGTACTGTATTTCGGGTCCCTGGACTGGGCGCGCTCGCATACCGCCCATGTCAACGCGTTGCCCGTGCTCACGCCGGCCGACGAGGAAGGCGAATTCAGGATTGCTGTGGGCGACTTTGAGTTCCGGGCACGCGTTGCCGGCATGCAGAACGACGGTGACGGCGTCATCCTGCTGCACGGATTTCCCGAATCGTCGATTATGTGGACGCCGCTCATCCAAGCGTTCGCAGATGCCGGGTACCGGGCCGTGGCGATCGATCAGCGCGGTTACAGCCCGGGCGCGCGACCGGCGGGCGTCGAAAACTATGAAGCTACCGAGCTCGTCGCTGACGTTATCGCCGTTGCGGACGCCGTCGGTTTCGACGACTTCCATCTGGTTGGCCATGACTGGGGTTCCGCGGTCGGCTGGGGGACTGTTTTCCAGCATGCCGAGCGAGTTCGATCCTGGACGGGAATGGCTATTCCACATATCGGTGCATTCGTAAAAGGTGTCGTGAGCGACCCTGATCAACAAGAGCGCAGCAGCTATTTTTCGATACTGCAGAAGCCGATGCTGGCCGAATTCCTGTTGACCTATGGTGGCCAAACGCGGCTTAGAAAGCTCCTTGCGCAACTACCCGAAGAGCGCCGCAATGAGTACCTCGGTATCCTGGCGGAGCCCGGCGCACTGACAGCTGCGCTGAACTGGTATCGCGCCATGGACACCGAGCTAGCCGCGGCAGACGATTCGTTGGCGACCGTGGTGCAGACACCGACGCTTTTCATCTGGGGTAACCAGGACGGTGTCGTCGCTCGATCCAGCGTGGAAAGCCAGCGCCCTTACATGACCGGCCCCTTTCGGGAAATGGAGCTCGACGCAGGGCACAGCCTGCTACTGGAAGAACCAAAGCAGGTGATATCGGCCATCGTCTCGCATATCGATACCTACGCAAAAATGATTACAGACGCTCAGGCGTATTAATGTCGATACTCGACTCAGAAGCAGGTACTGTCTCTCTGTCAGTTGCGTATCTTTGAGCTTGTACCCGGAAGCAGAGAAACACCATCAATAATAAGAACGGTAGTACGGCGGAAGGACATATCACTGGGTTCGGCACCCAGGGTTATCGCAATTACGTTCTGATCACGCTGATGCTGGTGTACACGCTCAACTTCATCGATCGCACCCTGATCGCCGTTGTCGCTCAACCCATCATCAATACATTCAGTCTGACGGATAGCCAATGGGGTCTGTTATCCGGGCCTCCGTTTGCCATTTTTTATGCGGTGATGGGATTGCCCATCGCACTCTGGGCCGATCGGTCCAATCGCGTGAGAATTATTGCCGTCTGCATTGTGTTCTGGTCGGCGATGACCGTGCTCTGCGGTTTCGCGGCGGGTTTTCTCACGCTGCTGTTATTTCGGGTTGGCGTTGCCATTGGCGAGGCAGGCTGCACCCCGCCGGCAAACTCGATTATCGGGGACTACTACCCGGCCAGAAAACGGGCGAGGGCGCTGGGTGTCTATTCGATGGGCGTGACGCTTGGCGGCATATTGGCCAACCTGTTCGGCGGCCCGATTGCTCAAATGCAGGGTGCCGACGTGGGTGCCTGGGTCGAGAGTATCGGTTTGGGCGCGCTTTTCTCCACGCTGGACTGGGCGACAATTGAAGGCTGGCGAATCGCTTTCGTAGTCGTCGGTGCCCCGGGCATATTGATCGCCCTGGTTTTCCTGATGACCATCAAGGAGCCACCGCGCGGGTATTCAGATCCGCCCGATTTTCAGCCAAAGCATAAGCCCGATATGACCGAAGCGTTTCGGGAGCTCAAAGGCAAGCCCACTTTCTGGTGGATGACTATTGGCGCATCTTTGGTGGCGTTCGTCGGTTACGGGCTGGTCAGTTTTCAGGCGCCGTTTCTGCAGAGGGAGCATGGGATCGGCGTACGCGACGCGGCGATCTACTTCGGTGCGCCGCTGTCTTTCCTGGCCGCGGTTGGCACCTACATGGGCGGCTATATAACCGAGAAATTGACTCGCCGATCACCTACAGCGGCAGCCTGGGTTCCGGCAACGGGTTTGCTGATCGCCATACCGGCTTACATCACAGCATTCTATGCCAGCGATTTGCGCATCGCGTTTGTGCTGTGGGGAGTGGCGGCGGTATGCCATTACTCCTACCTGGGCGCGCAATACAACATTGGACAAGGCGTGGTAAGCGCTCGCTCGCGTGCCACGGCCATCGCCGTTCTGCTGCTTTCGGTATCGCTGATCGGGAACGGCATCGGGCCGTACTTCGTTGGTTTTTTTAGCGACCTGTTTATGAGCATGCAATTGTCGGGCAGCGAGTTTGCGGGAGAGCTCACACCAGGACTCTGCAGACTTGGCGACAGCGCGCTATCGAAAGGCCAGATCGCGGTTTGTGGTGTGGCCAGTTCGACGGGGCTCAAGCAGGCCATATCGCTCACCGTGTGTCTGTTTGTGCTTGCCGCGGGCTGCTTTCTCATGTCGGGCCGGACCTTGAAACGCGACTTTGTCGCCCGGTTTGATACAAACTAGTTTATCGATGATTTAGTGGCGACCGCGAGATTCTTGTGGCCGTCAGTCCGCAATATGGACCAGCTGTTTGCCCAGGTTCTTGCCGCGCAGCATCCCCTTGAACGCGTTGACAGCGTTTTCCAGTCCTTCTGCGACCGTCTCCCGGTATTTCAACTCGCCACTTCTAATGCGATCCGCGAGCAATTTTGTCAGCTCCTGGTGCTGGTCCTGCCACTCAGTAACCAGGAAGAAGCGGTTTTCCGGGGCGGGATCCAGTGCGCGGTGGCAGGATCCTGCTGACAGCTCAGATCTGGAGGTTGTATAAATCCGGCGCCAGCCGGAATACCGATTTATCTTTAACAGACGAGCCGTCATACTGTATCGAGCTCCCGATGGCCGGATCGAATCTAATCCAGGCACCGATGAACAGATACGGCGTCCGAATTCTTCCGCGCGCCGTCAAATAATTACACCGAGCGGGGCAACGGGGGACCAGAATCATGGAACAATTATCAGGACTCGACGCGTCGTTTCTCTACCTGGAGACGGGCAATATGCCGATGCATATTGGCGGTCTTGCCATCTATGACCAATCGACCGCTCCCGGCGGGGCGGTGACATTCAAGGAAATCCTGAGCTTCTTCGAGAAGCGCCTGCACAAGGCACGCGCGTTTCGCCAACGCCTCGTGACCGTGCCGATGAGCCTGGACCATCCTTACTGGATAGACGATCCTGATTTCGACCTCGAATTTCACGTGCGGCACATTGCACTGCCGAAACCCGGCGACTGGCGGCAGCTCTGCATCCAGACGGCTCGGCTGCACGCGAGGCCGTTGGATACGAACCGGCCTCTTTGGGAGGCGTATGTCATCGAAGGCCTCGATAACGTGGCCGGCGTGCCCGAGGGCAGCTTCGCGTTGATGACCAAGTTTCACCACGCCGCGATCGACGGCGTGTCGGGCGCCGAGATTTCTGCCGCTATTCACGACGTTTCCCCCGAGGGCTCGGTGAAGCCACCAGACGAAGCGTGGCAGCCGGAGCGTTTTCCCACTACGGCGGAGTTGCTTGCACGCACGGCCATGACAACGGTGAAGAAGCCATTCGAATTCGCGTCGCTCGTGGGGCGTAATGCCCCGATGGCGTGGCGGTTTGCTCGGGGACTAATGAACAAGGAACTTCAACTTACTACGAATGTGCCGCGCACACGGTTCAATGGCAACGTCTCGCCGCACCGCGTGTTCGATGGCCGCAGCTTCTCACTGGATGAGATTCGTGCGATCAAGAGCCGCATCGATGGCGCTACCGTCAACGACGTGATGGTCAGCGTCTGTGGGGGTGCATTAAGGCAGTACCTGGATTCCAAGGGCGAACTGCCGGAAGAGTCGCTCGTGGCAATGGCCCCGGTTTCCGCCCGCCCCGAAGAAATGCGCAAGGCGGCGGGCAACATGGTATCGACGATGAGCCTGCCGGTGCGTAGTGACATCGCGGATCCGCTGGTAAGATTGCGTGCCGTGCACGGTGAGAGCGAGCGGTGCAAGAAGCTGACGCGCACCGTGGGCGCCTCGCTCGCGGCTGAGGTTGCACATTTTCTCCCCTCGACCACCAGCGGCCTCATGGCGACCGCCTACGGTCGCTATGGCCTGGCGAAGCGGCTGCCGCCTTTGTACAACACGGTGATCACCAATGTTCCGGGCCCTAATTTCCCGATGTATTCGATGGGATCACGCATGGTCGCCAGTTACGGCCTCGGGCCCATTACGCACGGGCTCGGGCTTTTTCAGCCAGTCATTGGTTATAACGGGCAGATTACAGTCAGCGCGATTTCCTGCCGCCAGATGATGCCGGACCCTGAATTTTACTGCGACTGCCTTTCGGAGACCTTCGAGAACCTTAAAAAGGCGGCAAGAAAGCCCAAGGCAAGACGTGGGAAAACGAACGGCTCAGGGCAGGTATCGAAACCCAAGAAAGCCGCGAGTAAGAAGCCCACGCGAAAACGCGCAGCGAAAAAACGGCCAGCGAAAGCGGCACGAGAATAGGCGGCTAGCTGTCGGCCGCCGATCAAATAAAAACAACTCAGGAGGCGAGAATCCCATGCAAGGCTTGATGATGGACACCCCGCTGTTGATTTCGTCGCTCATGCGATTTGCGGACACAAACTACCCGAACCGCGAAATTGTCTCGGTAACCGTGGACAATCCAAATCAGCGCTATACCTACCGCGAGGCATTCGCCCGTACGCGCCAGCTCGCCAATGCGCTCGAACGCCTGGGCGTCAAGGCAGGCGATCGCGTCGGTACGCTGGCGTGGAACGATCACCGGCATTTCGAGCTGTACTACGCGCTATCCGGCAGCGGCATCGTGTGTCATACCATCAACCCGCGCCTGTACCCTGAACAGGTGGTCTACATCGTCAACCACGCCGAAGACCGTTTCCTGTTTGTCGACCCGCTGGTGATGCCGCTGGTCGAAAAGCTATGGAGCGCCTTCAAAGGTGTCGAGGGCGTCGTCGTCATGACGGACGAGGCACACATGCCGGCAAGCGAGCTACCGAATGTGATCTGCTTCGAGACGCTGATCGCGGACGAGTCCGATGAATTCGACTGGCCGGAGTTCGACGAACGCACGGCATCCACCCTTTGCTATACGTCAGGGACCACGGGCAACCCGAAAGGAGTGCTGTACACCCACCGTTCTGTCGTCCTGCACGCTTACGCAGGCTGTCTCCCGGACGTGCTGGCCTTCTCGGGCAACGACTGCGTGTTGATGGTCGTGCCCATGTTCCATGTCAACGGCTGGGGTATTCCGTACAGCTCGGCCATGATGGGCGCCAAGATCGTCATGCCAGGACCGAAGATGGCGGATGGCGAGACGCTGCACGCGCTGATAGAAAGAGAACAGGTCACGGTTGCTTCGGGCGTGCCTACGATTTGGCTGGCATTGCTGGAGTACCTCGAAAGAACGGGAAACACCATCAAGAGCGTCAATCGAGTCAGCGTTGGCGGCGCGGCCTGCCCGCGTTCAATCATCGAGGATTTCGACCAGAAACACGGCGTCACCGTGCACCAGGGCTGGGGCATGACGGAGACCAGTCCGTTGGGAACAGTGTTCAAGATCAAACCGGACATGGGTGAGATTTCGACGGAAGAGCGCTATGAGCTGCAGGCAAAACAGGGCTGCGGTGTGTTCGGCATCGAAATGCGCATCACTGACGAGAACGACGAACCGTTACCCTGGGACGGCGTGGCTTTCGGCACGCTAAAAGTCCGCGGCCCGTGGGTCGCGAGTAATTACTTCCGTCTCGAAGACGCCGGTAGCCCGCTCGACAAAAACGGCTGGTTCGATACCGGCGACGTGGCGACCATCGATCCCAACGGCGTCATGCAGATCACCGACCGGACGAAAGATGTCATCAAGTCGGGCGGCGAATGGATCAGTTCCATCGACCTCGAGAATGCCGCGGTGGACAACCCGAAGGTAGCGGAGGCCGCTGTCATCGGGCGCTATCATCCGAAATGGACGGAGCGGCCCTTGCTGATTGTCGTCGCAAGGGAGGGCGAGGAACTGACCCGGGAAGAGATGCTGTCGTGGTTCGAAGGTCGCGTGGCAACGTGGTGGAAACCGAACGATGTCGCATTTGTCGATGAACTGCCGCATACGGCGACCGGAAAGATAAACAAGTTAGCGTTGCGAGATCAGTTCGCCGACTATCAGTTTCCGGACGCCTAGAAAAATGGAATCGCGAGAGCGGCTGCGCAACCTGTAAGATTTGCGTTGGGCCGAAGACGAAAGTCTACTGGTGCCCCGGTTTTCTATCGTTGCCTTAACCACGAGCAAGGTTCAAAACGTCAGCGTAAAAAGCGCGCCTCCATCCTTGTTTCGTGCGACTCTCACGAAACCACCATGAGCCGTCATTACCTGGCGCGCCAGTGCCAGGCCGACACCCGAACCGTCTTCCTTGGTCGTGAAAAAAGGCACGAAGACCTTTTTCGCAAGATCGTCCGGAACACCGGGGCCGTTATCGGCCACCTCAATCACGATGTTGCCGCGACGATTGAGTCGACCACAGAGATCGATATGCGGGTTTTCGACGTCCTGCGTTGCCTGCAATGCATTGCGCACAAGATTCATGACGACCGGCTCGAGCAGGTCCCGGTCGGCATAAACATCCAGCTCGGCCGGATCGACGCGCATGCTGATAATCGATTCCGAACCCGGCCATTCCGCCTCTACGAGTCGCGAAACCGTCTTCAATAGTTCCATGACATGGACGCGTTTCTTCTTGGGCGGAGCGAGTCGCGTGATCTGTCGGTAGCTGTGAACGAACTGCATCAAGCTCTCGGACCGGCGAGCAACCGTATGCACAGCATCCTGCAGGTCGGCAAGATCCTCGCTGATATCAGATCCTGGTCCGGCCTTACGTACCACATCGTCTACAACATCGCTCGCCGTTGCGGCCAGCGACGTTACCGGGGTTATCGAATTCATGATCTCGTGTGTCAGAACGCGCACGAGATCCTGCCAGGCTTCTGCCTGCGTGATATTCAATTCGCTCTGGATATCCTGTAACGACACGAGCCGCCGGCTTTCGCCAGACACGATATTCTCCGACGCCGCCAGCGCCAGCTTGTACTCGACCCCCTCGACATCGAAGGTCACTAATTCACGATTGCCCGGAACGGCGCCGGCAACTGCGTCGTGAAAGCCGTCACCAAACTGGCGAAGGTCGCTTAATTGCGTGACATGAGCGGCACCAAACAAACGTCGGGCAGCGTTGTTCTGCAGCGTGACCGAATTGTCGCCGTGCACCGTCATTAGCGGGATAGGGATGTGGTCGATCAACGCGTTAAGTTGACGCACTTCTGTCTCGAGGCGCGCGTGCTGATCGTACATGCGATTCAATATGTCGGTGAATGCGGCGGCAAGTTCACTGAACCCGCTACCGATATTGGTGTAGCCGAAGCGCTGCGAGTAGTCCGCATGACGCGCGGC
>CAMYMR010000096.1 GCA_947259285.1 uncultured Woeseiaceae bacterium
ACGCGAGGGTCATGCCCACGCCAAAGAGAAATCCGCCGACGATATGACCTAGCCAGCCAAAATTCGCCGTGCGATACATCGCCTGATCCAGGTCGATCAGGCCACGCGCATCCAGGAGCTGCGTCGCGAGAATCGCAACGCCGATAGCAAGGAACCAGGCTCGAAGCCGGTCCTTGCTGCCTATATTGACCCAGTCGCTGACCGCACCCATGGTGCAGAAGTTGGTCTTGTTGGCAATCGCGCCAAATAGTATGCCAAGCGCGAACCCAAGCGCGGCAACTCGGTAAACAGGTTCCCATTCCATCATTCGCTCTCTCCGGCCGGCGTCATTAGCGCGCCGTCGTCTTCTATACCGCGTTGCCTCAAAAAGCTCTTGTACTCCATGCGATAGTGGTTGTTGCCCTCGATGTAATCACCCAATAGAAGCATCTCAGCGGCAGTCTGGATCATTCCGAGGTGTCGTTAGATTTCGTTGCCTTCGAGGTCGATGAATGCGATAACCGGGGTCAGAAAGATTCGACGATGGTCCGAGAACACCTGGGACGGTCACGCCGCTTACAGCGTGGTTTCCAATTCGTCGGTGGCGCCCAGGTTGTCGACCCAGCTCACCATCATCGTGTCACCGGCTCTAGCGCCTTTGAACTTAAAGGCGAGATAGGGATTCTTCGCTACGGCCGTGCTGAAATTGGCCACCATTACGATCTCGCCGTTGTTCGCAAATGTCAGCTGTGTGATGTGGTGTGCAGGTACCAGCTCGGCTGTATCCGGATCCTCGCGGGCGCCGGTTTCCATGGGGTGCAGCATGAGACTCTTAACCTCTGCCACGTCGCCCGTCAGTTTCGTCTTGATCTTGATCTTGCTTGCCATCAACTGTCTCCTTAACTACTGCCTGCCTCAGCCGAAGCAACCGCCAATGGTCACCTTCACCTTCTTCGACGTGCTAAAGATGCCAGCATCCGTTTTTACGACGGCCATCACGTCCGACGTCTCGCCCATCTTTATCCGGCAGGAAATATCGGGCAGGGTTCCGGGCGGCATGTCAAACGTGGCAGCCAACGGGCGCGGATTCTTTTCGACGACGATGCTTATCGACTCGACGTTTTCGAGCGTCGTGCTGATCGTCACAGGCACCACGGCGCCGTTCTCGGCTATCTCCGGCACCCGAAGTGCAATCTGGTGGGATATGGTCGTCTGGACCTTGCCGAGCAACTCGATCATTGCCTGTTGGGCCGCAGTGGACCCAAAAGCCTTTTTCGGCCACGCCGCTGCGAATGCGGCCCGCGGCAGCGCCGCCAGGGCCGCGAACGCCAGGCTGCCCTGCAAAATGAGTCGTCTGCCTAGTTGCATAGTATCGATCTCCAAAATTTGTGCCGACTACAGCTGTACCGGTAATCGACGATCAAGTCCGCTTCTTTATTGCCCCGTCCATCGCACTACAGACCGCGCAAACAATGCGGCCCTGCACCAAGCTGTCGGCTGGTGCGCTGCCGGCGGTCAGCGACAAAATCGCGGCACCCGCGGCGAGCGCTGACCATTTAAGGCGCGAGGAGGCATCATGTTTGCTAGGCATGGTTAGACTAAAGACGCGCAAGCTTGCTCAATTATTCCATGATTAGACGACGGACGCAGAGTATAGCTCACAGATGGCCCAAACAGATGTCTATCTTTACGGGATGACGCTGATGACGACCAGTCATCGTCTTATGGACGAGTTCCCGGAGCGAGACAGTTACGGTGAAATTGTCGAGAGTCACCGGCTGCCAGGCGGGGAAACCGGTACCTGTGCTGTCGTATTAGGGAACTTCGGGCTATCTGTCCGCCTGGACGGCAATCACCAGGGATACAACACCTACTCGGACCTTAAATCCTACTTTGCGTCGATGCCAATTTCCCTTGGGCTAGTAACGTATGACCCGGATTTCGAAGGCCTGGAGGACATCGTGTTTATCGATCAGGATACCCGGACCAGTTTCGGTCGGTTCTGCTCGTTTTATGCGGACACGTCTCAGCGGCGCTGGAACCAGCCTGATGAAGCGGCAATAAGAAACGCACAGGTTGCCGGCGTGGATCCCTATTTCTTCGGAGAATCAATCGAGGCGGCGCGACTGTGTCACGAGCACGGGGTCAGATACGCGACGATCGACTGCCGATTCGATTCTGACGTCCATGCGCTATCCGAGGTCAATGTCCTTTCTGGAGAGTTTCTTCGTAGCAATTACAAGGGTTGGGACCTCGAGTCACTGTTCGCGGAGTACATGAAATGCACGTCGGGACTTGTGGTCTTCACCTTCGGAGCAGAGGACCTTTGGTACGGGCGCGGCGGGCAGCCCGTACGGCAATTCAGTCCTTTTCAAGTCGATGTGCAGAGCTCCCTGGGCGCCGGAGATTCATTCAAAGCGGGCGTCATTTATGCCATGAGCAAGGAAATGGATGACGCGATGCTCGTTCGTTTCGCGAGCGCCACTGCCGCTGCAGCCTGCATGAGCTACCCGATTGCCGAGAACCCACCAACACTGGACGCAATCTCTGATCTCGCGCGCGAATCGTTTCAAGAGGCAACCTGAGCCGGCTATCGATTGATGACACCAAACCGACTGCTGATCCTTTTCGTCTTTGTGTTGATCGCAAGCTGTGGCGACGACCCCGATAGTGATTCCGTCGAGGCGCTGCCGCCGGAGTCGCTGCCCGGCGTCTATTCCGGTGTATTCCCCTGTGAAGACTGTACGGGTATCGCAACGACCCTGTGGCTGCGAAATGACGGACGGTTCTTTTTCCGGCAGCGATACCCCGCGGACGCTACGGGCGGCGAAATTGATGTCTACAGCCTTGGTCGTTGGACATTTGTCGGTGACGACCGCGTGATCGAAGCCGCGGGGGCAGGTCCAGAGCGTACATTCGTGCGCCTGGATCGGGACACGCTTCTCATGCAGACTGACTCGGAACTTGAGCATCGGCTGACACGCGACCCCGCCGCGGCGCAGCAGTTTTCCGCGACCATTCGCATGGCAGGCATCATGCAGTTTCGCGGCAACAGCGTGTCCTTCACGGAATGCCTGACGGGCTTCGCGGCACCGGTTAGCAAAGGTGGCGATTTCGCACGCTTTCGGCACCAGTATCGCAGCGTTGGCGGTCAGCAGAAGCCAGCCTACGTCGAATTTGAGGGGCGCTTTATGTGGTCGCGCGATGGCGCGCTGACATCGGTGGCAATCGAGCGATTCATCACCGTCAAGGATGACCGGTCCTGTTGAATGAAGGTCGAGATGCGGTCGTATGTGAAGGAAGGAATACCGTCCCTGTACGATTCCTATTCTGTTCTAATAAGCCGATGCAATTTTATTTCAGGAGATTGCCATGCGGCAAAACGCACTGCTTAGCGGACTGGTTGTCATGGCCCTGGCGGCCTGTGGCGCCGGTGAAAAAGAAACCAGGACGAGTCCGGAAGCGACTCCCAATACGACAACCGGAGAGCCGGCCCGGATCGAGATGGAGCGTTTGTCAGACATCGTCAAGGTGCTTGCATCCGACGAGTTCGAGGGCCGCGCGCCGGGAACACCCGGTGGCACAAAGACCGTCCAGTTCCTGATCGAGCAGTTCACGGAACTCGGCCTTGAGCCCGGCGGCCGGGACGGCGCCTGGACCCAGGCCGTGCCGATGATCCAGACGCAGGTGCAGTCGCCGGCCACCATGCAATTCAGCGCAGGCGGTGACTCGCAGGTGCTGGAGATGCAGACGGATATCGAAGCCAGCACAGTCCGTCCGGTCGAATCGATTGCGATCAACGCGCCCGTCGTTTTCGTCGGTTTTGGCGCTTATGCGCCGGAACGCGAATGGGACGATTACGGCGATATCGATCTCAGGGGCAAAGTGGCTCTGTTCCTCGTCAACGACCCGGATTTCGCGGCTGCGCCGGATGAACCGGTGGCGGGTCGTTTCGGCAACCGCCGTATGACCTATTACGGGCGCTGGACCTACAAGTTTGAAGAAGCGGCGCGGCGGGGCGCGGCGGCCGCGCTGGTCATCCACGAAACCAAGGCGGCCGGCTACGGATGGAACGTGGCCTCGTCGTCGCCCGGCAAGAACCTGGCGGTTGTGGCTGCCGAGCCCACCGACGACCCGATCACGCTGCAGGGCTGGCTGCATGGCGATGCGGCCGCCACGCTAATGGCCTCGGCCGGTCACGATCTGGACGAGCTGCGCGTTCGCGCGCGCAGTCCGGAGTTCGAGGCATTCGAACTGGACGATGTCGCTTTCGAAGCCGACCTCGCGGTCACGGTCGACAACATCGAGAGCAGCAACGTGTTGGCGAAACTCCCCGGCTCAAGCCGCCCCGACGAGGTGCTCATGGTTTCTGCACACTGGGACGCCTACGGCCTGGGAGAACCCGATGCCGAGGGCCGCACGGTGCGCCCGGGCGCCAATGACGACGCATTGGGAACCGCGGGCGTGCTCGAGATCGCCAGAGTCCTCGCGGCAGGGCCGCCGCTCGAGCGCAGCGTCGTGTTCGCAGCATGGACAGCCGAGGAGAGCGGCTTACTCGGCTCGGAGGCGTACGCGAACGACCCGATCTACCCGCTGGAGAAAACCGTCGCCAACCTGACGCTGGATATACTGCAAACAGCGGGTCCGGCGCGAGATGTGATTCTGGTCGGTGAGGGGCAGAGCGAGCTCGAGGACGATCTTGCGCGTGCAGCGGCGACCCAGGACCGGGTCGTAACGCCCGAGAACCTGCCTGAGAACGGGCTGTTCTTTCGTGCCGATCACTTCTCGCTGGCAAGGGGTGGTGTGCCTGTACTGCTAATCATGGGTATTGCGGGCGGCGCTGACCTGGTCGACGGTGGTAGGGAGGCCGGCGATCAGTGGATCGCGGATTACATCGAGAACTGCTATCACCAGACCTGCGACGCCTGGAGCAGCGACTGGGATTTACGTGGCGCTGCCGCTGACGTCGAGCTGTTCCGGCTTATCCTGGACGATCTCGGCAATTCGCAACGCTGGCCGAAGTGGAAAGAGGGCTCCGAGTTCAAAGCCATCCGCGAGCAAAGCGCCGCCGCTCGGCCGTCAATGTAACTGCTTGATCTGAAAGAGCAGGCCGGCAGTCCTTCGCTAATTGGAGCTCGACGCACTATACTTGGCGCCGGGAGCCGCCGCGTGCAGCGGCTGGTAACAAAAAAAACAGAAGGGGAACACAATGAAGAAGGTTTTGACGATGCTCGTCTCGGGCGGCTTGTTACTGTCATATGGAATAGGCATGGCGGACGAGCATGAAGGGGAAGCGGAGCCTAACGTGGCGTCGCCGCTGGAGATGTTTGCCTGCACCTACAACGAGGGTAAAGGCCCGGCCGATCTCGAGGCCGCAAACAAGAAGTGGAACGCCTGGGCAGACAAGCAGGGCTTTGACGACTACTCGGCATGGACGCTGGTGCCTTACTATTCCGGGCCCGAGCAGGATTTCGACGTTTTGTGGATGGGCGGATCCGAAAAAGCGAAAGCAATGGGACGAGCGCAGGACAGCTGGCTCGCAACAGGCGGAAAGGTCCAGGAGGCTTTCCTCATCGTGACCTTTTCCGACTGCAACACAGCTGACGGCGTGAGCTTCGACGATCTGTACATGCCGCTGATCGAGTGGGGCAAGTACAAGGGCGAGAACGGTTCGACGGCTGGCATGTGGGTGTTCTTCGCGGCCTTCGGCGGCGGCGGTGAGAAATTCGATTTCAAATGGGTCACGGCCCATCAGAACCTCGAGGACATGGGCGCCGACTGGGATCAATACAGCGAGAGCGGCTGGCAGAAAGCCAACGAGCTCTTCGCGGGCAAGCTCAGCTGTGACTCGCAAAGGGCTTACGTGACCACCAACATTCGCATGGCGGAGGACGACGAAGAGTAAATCCCCCATATATTCAGTCGAGAGCGGCGAGCCTTGGCTCGCCGCTTTTCGTTTCGCGTCGGTATTTACGTAGATCGAAACGACGGAGAAGGGCATATAGTTGAGTAGAGTCTCAATGCAAGGAGACGAACTATGAATGTCTCATTGATGCAGATGATCGCCGCCCTGGTTATGGTCGGAATTGCCACCGGCCTGTTTTTTGCCTACCGCACCTACCTTGCTACCCAATCCGAGCGACGAATGCGCCAGATGCTCGAGTCTGTGGGACTCGACCCTGCCATTGCCGCGAGCGGTGAAATCCCGACGATCATGCAGGAAGTGCGGCAACGCTGCCGGAGCTGCAATTCCGAGGATGTGTGCGAGCGTTGGCTGAAGGGTGACAAAGAAGATCCGAACGACTTCTGCCCCAACGCCAAGGTGTTCGAGATGCTCAACAAACACAGCGAAGCTGCCTAAGAAATCGAATTGGGATCAATTGGCCATGGGTCTGGCGTCCCAAGGACAGAACTTCGGTGGTTCTTGTACGCCGTGAGTCTTTCGACGCCGGCGGTTCGAAAAATACGCAATCAACAGACCGGCCGCGATTCTCGATTTTACTTTAAGTAAAATATATAACTTATTGAATAAAAATAATTTATATCGTTCATCTAAACGATGAATCGCATCTCTGCGCCTGGCGCACATGCAGATTGACTGATCTACCTGTAGAATCGCCGCTCCAAAAAGTTGACGACTCAGCCGTACCGCTTCGACAAACCATGCGCCAAACCCGCAACCTGGCCGCCGGCCTGACACTATTGCTTTACGGATGCTCTATGCAACCGACAGCGCCCGATGGCGCCGCGATGGCGGGGATCGACGATACGTCGGCCTGCGTCGCCAGCCTTGAGGGCACCTCCAGTTCCGTATCGCGGGAGCTGGACTCGCGCGATTTCAGCGTCGTCAACTGGAATATTCAAAAGGGTCAGGACCCTGACTGGGCCGATGATCTCGCTAAGGTTCACAACGAGCCCGATTTGCTCATCGTTCAGGAAGCGTCGCCACACCACGATGCATGGGAGACGCTGGCGCCTCAGCATTTTCAGTCTTTTTCCGAAGGATTCGGATTGGGCCGGAATCCTTCTGGCGTCATGACTCTGAGCTCGGCGCAACCTCTGACCGAATGTGACCTCGTATCGCTCGAGCCCTGGTTTGGCACGCGCAAAGCGACCCTGGTCACCGAGTACGGTCTGACCGATACGGACCGGACGCTGCTGGTGGTGAACATCCACGGCATCAACTTTACGTTCGGCGTTCGTGACCTGGAAAACCAGTTTCGCAAGGCGCAGGCGATTATTGCGGCGCATGACGGGCCGGTGCTGTTCTCCGGCGACTTCAATACCTGGCGCGGCAAAAGGGCGCAGATGCTCGAAGAACTGGTGCAGAGCGTCGGGCTGACGCCGCTCGAGTTCAGCGCCGACTACCGCAAGCGATTCCTGGGCTGGCCGCTCGATCATATCTACAAGCGCGGTCTCGACACGATTCATGCGACAACTCAGGATCTGAGTTCTTCGGATCACAATCCGATGTCCGTCCGATTCAGGCTGACCGATGAGCAAATCCTGACGGATGGGCAAGGCCGATTTGCAGCAGCACCGTGACATTACTGCGCTCAATCACCTTCGGCGTATTGCTCATCCCCATCATCGTGGCCGCCGATGCCACTGATACGACGGCGGAAATCGAGTACCTGCTGAGCACGCTCGGCAGCAGCGAGTGCACCTTCGTCCGAAACGGCAAGCGGCACGACGCGGAGCGGGCGGAAGAACACCTCCGCATGAAACACCGGCGCGGCAAGCGTTACGTGACGACAACCGAAACGTTCATCGAGCGTCTCGCCAGCCGCAGCTCCATGAGCAAGAAGCCTTACTACGTCGAATGTCCCGACGATGAGCCGGTGCCCAGCGGCGACTGGTTGATGCAGCGGCTGGCCGACTATCGGGCGGAACGATAGAAAGAGCGAAAACGCGCGTAAGCCAATCCCTATGTGCCCTTATTGCGCTGTTTCTCCAGTGGTCGAATGTGTCTCGTCACTCGACAATCCTCATCACAGCATATTGTGTGAGGCTACCCCATTGGGGTATAGTATCAAGATTGGAATTCGTTGAAACGGTTGGTTTCTCAGCAATCCGCGACGAGTACCTCGGCGATGTAGAGTTCCATTTGCTGCAGCTTTTTCTGATGGCGAACCCTGAAGCTGGCAGCGTGGTTCGCGGTACCGGCGGCGTGCGCAAGCTTAGATGGGGCGCGAAGGGCAAAGGTAAGCGAGGCGGTCTCCGAGTCATTTACTATTGGATTAGCGCCAAAGAGCAGATTCTTCTCATTACCATGTAGGGAAAGAGCGAAGCGGCCGATCTGTCTCGTAGCACGATAAAGCACATTCGAAAGTTGATCAGGCAATTGTGATGACAGACGGTCACAGAAATACTCTTAAATCACGAAAGCGAGATATCGGGGCGGAGATCATTGCCGGGCTGCGGGATCTCCGTGATCGACCGGAGACGTTGAAGCGCAGCAAACTGGGCCCGCTGGACGTTAAAGCTATTCGGGAAAGATTCGGTATGTCCCAATCACAATTTTCGATGTTTCTTTGTATTTCGCCAAGAACGCTGCAGAAATGGGAGCAGGGTCAGCGCAATCCGGATGGTGCAGCAATTACATTACTTCGCGTCATGCAACGGGAACCGGAGGCGGTAATGCGGGCGCTTCATGGTCAGCCTTAATACTACTTGAGCTCCTCGGTAGATCTGGGTCGAAACTCGTTCGAATGCTGAGTTTCATGGCGATTCTGGCCACTCTGTTATCTCCGCAGCACCTCTACGGCATTTGATTGATGCAGCGACCAAGCGAGGCTCGCACGGGACGATAGAAAAGTGGTAGGAGCGGCTGGCCCCCATGCGGGGACGACGCCAGTCGCGATCCATCGCGCAAGGATGGCGCTCCTGATGGTATCCTGACGCCCATTCACCAATCTTCGGGACTATTCGTATGGTCGTGACAAAGGTCATTATTCGTTGCCTGCTTTTGCTGGCTGTTTTCGTCAGTCCGCTCGCACAGGCAGATGCGATAGACGACATCCTCGAACGCGGCAGCTTGCGTGTCGGCATCGCCGAATTCGTGCCGTGGGCCATGCCGGCCAAGCGCGGCGGACACGTGGGCTACGACGTCGACCTCAGTGTGAAGATTGCCAAAGACATGGGGGTTCGTGCCGAATTCAAGGTCTATGAGTGGAAGGACATTATTCCGGCACTGGAGGCGGGTGAGGTCGACATGATCGCAAACGGCATCGTAGTCACGCCACAGCGTGCACTTCGCATTACGTTTACCGCGCCGGTCGCGATGTCGGGTGCCGGGATGGCGACCAATACCCAGATGACGAAGGATGTCGAGAATCTGCAGCAACTCAACGACCCGGATATCGTGATCGCAACTATCACTAACACCTTTTCCGAGGGTGTTGCCCGCTCTCTCTTTGATAAAGCGGAAATCCACTCGTACGGCAACAAGGATGACGCGGAAAAGGAAATCCTGGAGGGCCGCGCACACGCCTACATTTCCAGCCTGCCGGCGGTGAAGTTCCTGGTCGCGAATAACAGCGACGCTATTGATATACCGCTAAGCGAGCCGCTCGTCGGTTGGGCCGAGGCATTGGCCGTGCAGAAAGGCGAGCAGGAGTTATTGAACTTCCTCAACGCCTGGATAACGGCGCACAAGGCTGACCGTTGGCTGAATGTCACGCGGGAGTACTGGTTCGAATCGACCGACTGGATGCAGGATGTGAAACGCTGATGCGTTTCTTCCGCGTCGTTGCCGGTGTGACTGTGGCGGCCGCCATTTCGTGCGCGGCGTTCGCGAATGCACAGGTGACCGGCGTGGATAATGAGTCGGGGTCCAGCAAGCCTGGCGCGTCGGCTGCAGCCGATCCGGACGCACCGACCGAATTGCCGGAGGAGATGTACGAAAGCCAGGTAATGGACGAAATCAAGGTTATCGCCGGCCCCCGGGGCCGAACCGCTTTCGAGATCGAGATGGATCGCCAGGCGCGAATGAGAGAGGCTATCTACGCCGAGATGCGCTTGCGGGAGCGAGCTGAGGAAGAGCAGGCCTGGCGGCAGGCCGACCCGGACCTCAAGAATCCTGAGTCACGCATCAAGTGGGGTTACAGCCCACAGGCCGAGCAACGCATGCGTCGCGAAAACGACTTCATGCACGACTTGCCGATTGACCAGAACAGGCCCGCGTCGATATTCCGCGCCGAGTTCTGAATCCGCCACTAGAAATCGAAGCGAAAACCCGCCGACAGCACGGAATCGGGACTGTAGAGTTCGTTGGCAGGCACAACGGCTGTCCTTCGCTCCAACAGGGCGAGTTCGAGTGGGTAGACTAGTGTCCTGATGCGACGCATGCCCGACAGGGGGTTAGTCACTCTGCGCAGCGCGTTGCCGATGCGAGATGTAAGCACTGACGAGGCCAGCCACGAGCACCGCTATGTAAAACTGACCGAAAACGGCTTGCAGGTAAGCGAGCGTCCTTGCCGTCGCTGAAATAGGCAGGAGATCTCCGTAACCGAGCGTCGTCATCGTGACGAAACTGAAATACAGCCATTCGCTATCCCAGCCACGATCCTTCCAGGCATCGAATCCGGCGAAGGACCCCGGCACAGCGAGCTCCAGTACCGAGTAAGCGACGCCCCAGATCACACCGAGGAGCAGGTAGACACAGACGGCACCGACAAGCCGGTTTACCGAGATTTCGCTGCCAAGCGCGACCTGTTTCATTGTGTGCGCGATTGCGACCAGCAGAAAACCGATCAATGCGAAAAGAGAGCCAAACTGAAAGAACGCGGAATGGAGCTGCGCGGCAAGGATGCTAAATACGACACCCGACACGACGAAAATGACTCCGACGAGAAAAGCGCTTCCCGCACCTTTCAGGCTGACGACCCCGATAATCAATATTGCGGAGAATAAAAACGCCTTTGCAACCGGCGGACTGCCAAGAACGAAATCGTCCGCAAGTGGCACGGCGACCAGAAAGATCAATAGCGCAACTAGCAAATAGGAGAAATTGGTCTGTCGCACGTCATGCCTCTTCTGTGCGCGATGGAGGGTCGAAGTATTAGGATCGAGTGCCGGCAACCATAACAAAAATACGCACCAGAGGTCGCGACCATGCAGCATGACCAGCTGCTCATCCTGTTCGCGCTCCTGATTTTCGCATTTGGCCTCGTTTCTCGATTTGCCGAGCAAAATTCGGTCACCGGTCCGATGGTCTTTATGACCGTAGGCGTCCTTGACAGTTCGCTCGCCTTCGGATTCGTCCACGCGACGCCCGATATGGGTCCTGTCAAGTTGGTCGCGGAACTCGCGCTCACCCTGGTACTTTTCATCGAGACAACGATGATCAATCGGGACCTGTTTGCGGGCGGCTCACGACGCATTCCGGTGCGACTCTTGCTGGTTGGCCTGCCGTTCTGTTTATCGGTTGGTTCGGTCCGCGCGGTATCGCCTCGGTGCTTTACCTGCTGATGGCCGTTGCCGCGATCGGCATCGAAGAGTTTGAGCGCATCATGTCGGTCATCGTGGTGACGATCATGATCGGCGTGTATGCGCACGGCATCAGCGCGTAACCGCTAAGTCGGCGTTACGGAGCAAGCAGGCCGTCTCTCGACAAGTGAGACACGATCGATTTGGCCTCAGTCGTAATCACCGAGAGGTCGCCGCGCTGGTCGAAGGCCTGGACAATCTTGGTCTTTGACTCTATGGCCCACACCGGCTGTAGGTCGCGCACCGAGAACATCTGCGTTGCCAGAACGATGTCGTGCGTCAGTTCCAGGCCCTGAGGCTCAACGTATTCCGTTACTTCAACGCTCCAGACGTCATAGTAGTCCGTTGGCCTGATATTGCGGGTTGTCTGCGGATTCATGTCTTTCATCTTCGCGGCGGACTGTGCGCTGACCAGTTGAGTCAAGAGCACGGCATCGGAATTCAGCGAATCCACCATTCCCAGGAACGTCTGTCGCGTCACCGGCGTCCGCGTGTCCATGAGCGACGTGCTCGCAACAGCCCGGACACCCCTTGATTCGAGTTCCCTGACGATGTCTTTTTCAAGATACCGGCGTGCATCGAAGGAATTGAATAATGAGATAACGAGAACGTTTCCGTAGGGCGCGTCCGCCTTTTCGGACAGGGCCTGTGTCTGCGTTACCTGGGGTCCGGCACACGCGGCAAGCACCGTGACGGCGCCGAGTAACAATATCGTTCGGATCAAGGTATTTCCTTGGGCAAGCTATGGGTAGGGCTACCGGCTTGACGAACCGATATGATCGCGGAGCGAACCTGGTCCATTATTTCTTTCGTGTCTTCCGGGCCCAATCGTTCGACGGCGCCTGCCTCAACGGAGAACAACGCCATCAGGTGCTGTCGCAACTGCCGAAAGGCCTCGGGTCTCCTGTGGCCACAAACGCTTTCGTCATTCTTGAGGACTCGTTCCGCGAGTCCGGGCTTGCCCAGTTCAATATCGCAGACGAGTGCTAGCTTCGACAGCTCCCGCGCCACGCCGTCGATCTGCCGGCCCCAGTAGGTGTGCTTGAACTCGGACACGAAACCTCCTCGCCTAGCTGGCCTTGATATTGAAGATTGTTGCGTAAAGCACAGGCACGACAACCATTGTCAGTACAGTCGCGAAACCGAGACCGAAGGCGATCGTGACGGCCATCGAGACAAAAAACGCATCCGGGAACAATGGTGCCATACCTAGGATCGTCGTCGCCGCCGCCATCGCGACGGGCCGGAGGCGGCTCACCGCCGAATCGGTTACCGCGTCAATCTCGGCCTTATCTTCGAGCCGCTGCAGGTTAATCTCATCAACCAGGACGATGGCATTCTTGATCAGCATTCCCGACAAACTCAGGAAGCCCAGCAGGGCCATGAAACCGAACGGCTGTTGTGTGCTCAGCAGGCCGACGGTAACGCCGATAATTGCGAGCGGTACGACGAGCCAGATGACGGCAGTCTGACGCAGGCTATTGAACAGGGCAATCGTGATCAGCACCATCATGCCGAGAAAAGTCGGGATGCTCGCGGCAAGCGCTCCCTGCGCCTTCTTGCTGTTCTTGTACTCGCCCCACCATTCGAGCCGATAGCCGTCCGGCAATTCAATCGCCTCGACTTCGGCACGCACCTCACTCAGCATGGGTGGCGCTTCACCATGGCGAGGATCTGCCAACGCAGTGATCACGCGTTCGCGATTGATACGTTGGATGATCTCATCCTCGAATACGGTCTCGAAGCCGATGACGACCTGCCGCAGCGGAATCGATGTGCCGGCAGCGGAGCTAAAAATCTGCAAGTTACGGATGCTCGCGACGTCGTCGCGCTCTGCGGACGGTGCGCGCATGATGATCGGGAGCGTCTCGTCACCTTCCCGGTACAAGCCGACCGCCAGGCCCTCGAAGGCCTGCATCAGAACGTTGCTGATCTCCTGGCGTGAAATGTCGAACTGGCTCGCCTGTTGTTTGTCGATGATAGGCCGCAGCACCTTAACGCGGCCGCGCCAGTCGTTGCGAACGCCGTATGCATCCGGATGCCGCTTGATAATTGCCTCGGCCTTTGCTGAGAGGCCACGCAGCACATTCGGGTCGGGTCCAAAGAACTTCGCCTGGATTTTGCCCGGATCGCCGGGCCCTAGTATGAACTTGCGCACCTGGCCCTGTGCCTCCTCGAAGTTCTCATCGAGGTTGTCCTGAATCTCGTCATAGAGTCTGTCGATGTACGTGGCATCATCGAGATCTACCAGGAACTGTGTGTACGCGCTGTTCGCCTTTTCGGGCGTGTAAGTCAACAGGAATCGAGGCGCACCCTGGCCAATGATCGTGCCCACGTGTTTCACGCCTTCGAGGCTCAACAGGTACTGTTCGACGCGCGCAGCATGCGCATTGCTTTGCTCAATCGACGAGCCTTGCGGTAACCAGTAGTCGACCATGATCTGCGGTCGCGTCGAGTTGGGGAAGAAGCTTTGCGACACAAAGCCGAAACCGTACACGGCGCTGCCAAATACCAGTAGCACAACAGCGATCGTCGCCCAGCGAACCTTGATGCAGACGCGAAGGAAGCCACCAAACGTGCGGTAAAAGCGACTGTCGTACGGGTCCGCATCCGGATCCCCGGCTGGTGCTTTCAGGAACATGACGCCGAGCAATGGCGTCACCGTGACGGCCGTCAGCCAACTCAGCAGCAGCGATATCATGATGACGGTGAACAGCGAGCGCGTGTACTCGCCGGTATTGTCCTGCGAGGTACCGATGGCGGCAAATGCGAGTACAGCGATAACCGTGGCGCCGAGCAATGGCATTGCAGTCTGGTTTACGACTTCCAGCGCCGCCTTGCGCCGCTCCATGCCCTGCTGGAAGCGTATTAACATACCATCGACAATGACGATCGCATTATCGACGAGCATGCCGAGCGCGATTATTCGCTCCAGGTTGACGCTGGCCATACTCATGAAGATGAAACTGCCGCAAATGGTCAGGAACAGAATGAAACCGATCAACAATCCACTGCGCAATCCCATAAAAAACAGCAGCACGACGATTACGATGACGACGGCCTGCAAGAGGCTTACGACAAAACTGGAAATCGCCGTCTGCACGGCGTCCGACTGCATTGCAATGACGCCAAATTCCATGCCGAGCGGAATAATTGGTTTCAGTTCCGCCAGTCGCTCTTTGAGTTTGTCGCCCATAGCGACAACGTTGCCGCCGGATACTGTCGATATGCCGATACCGATCGCCGGCTCACCGTCGAAACGCAGCAGAGTACTCGGCGGGTCGAGAAAGCCGCGCTCGATCGTGGCAACGTCCCGGAGGTAGATCTGTGCGTTGCTGCTTGATCCGGAAATCACAATCGCGCCGAGATCCGCTTCCGATTCGACCATTGCACTGGGCTCGATGGTGATGAAATCGGGACCAACGTTGACGCCGCCGGAATTCGTAACGAGGTTCTGCTGCTGTAGTTCCTGCGCAATAGCCGCCGCCGGAATCCCCAGCTGCGCCATGCGATCGCGGTCAAGCTGAACGTAGATGACCTCGGGACGGTTGCCGATGATGTCGATCTTCGCGACGTCCTGCACGAGCAGCAGCTCCCGACGCAGCATCTTGGCGACTTCCCACAACTCGTCGAATTCGTATTCGTTCCCGTAAACGGCAAAGAATATGCCATACACATCCCCGAAATCGTCGTTGACGATCGACGGCCCGGCGCCCGGTGGCAACCGTCCTTGCGCATCACCGACTTTGCGCCGCAACTCGTCCCAGACCTGCGGCAGGGCAGTCTTGTCGTATTTCTCCTTCATCGACGCCGTCACAATCGACAGCCCTCGATAGGACACCGAGCTGACTTCATCCAGCTGTGCCATCTGTTGCACCGCGATCTCTATTTCGTCAGTGACTTCTTCTTCGACTTCCTCAGCGCTAGCGCCGGGATACTGCGTAATAACCAGCGCGTCCTTGATCGTGAACTCGGGATCCTCGAGCCGTCCCATACTCTGGTACGCGCTCAGGCCCGCAAAGATCAATACGATGGTCAAGACGAGCGTCGTCGTCCGATTCTCGAGACAGAATTCGGTAAGTTTCATGGCGAGCTCCTAGTCAGTAAGCTCGCGGATCTTCATTCCATCTGCAAGGTGTTGGACACCCGACACCGCAATGCGATCGCCCGTGGCGAGACCCTCGAGTATGTCGACCTCGGAGCCTGACAGTTGACCGACCTTGACCGGCGCGAGGCTGACCGTCATGTTCGCATCGTCGACTTTCCAGACATAGCTGCCACCGTCATCGCCACCGACGACAGTGTTGGCCGGCACCTGGATAGTGCTTCCGAGGTCTCCGATGTCTGCCGAGATTGTGACCGTAAGAGCGGCTGACATGCCGGGGAGGATACTGACATCGCCCGGTGGATCGAACCGTGCATGCGCCGCAAACGTCCGTGTCACCGGATCCGCAGCGGCAGCGACCTCGGTGATCGTTGCAGGGAAAGTCCGGTCTGGCAGTGACGACAGGCTGACCTCGGGCATGGCCCGCTCGGACCGCTGCGCCAACGTCAATCCCGGTTTGGCGCGCAGCCAGTCCTGTTCGGGGACATTCACGACAACCTCGAGCTGCGTCAGGTCCT
>CAMYMR010000097.1 GCA_947259285.1 uncultured Woeseiaceae bacterium
ATTGGTCGGGGTGAGAGGATTTGAACCTCCGGCCCCTGCCTCCCGAAGGCAGTGCTCTACCAGGCTGAGCTACACCCCGAACGCGCGCAATCATACACAGTCTGTCGACCCCGCGAAACCTCAGTCGCGCGGTTGAAACAGGCAGTTTTCGAGCTCTTTTTCAGGTTTTTCGTCCAGCCAATTCGGTTTCCTGAAGTTGCGCTTGATGCCGCGTGCGAGTTTGCCGATCTGCATGCCGTCAACAATTCGATGATCAAATGTGCCGGTGAGCGGCAGGATGCTACGAATCACGATCTCACCGTCCCGCACGACCGGTTTCTCCTCCATTTTCCCGAGCACAATGACGGCCGGCACTTTGGCAGCGGGCATCAGCGCCGTCATCCCGGTGTTCAGACCGAAGCTGCCGATGTCCGATACGACGAACGAGCCGAAGCTATGGGCCGAGAGTCCCAGTGCCTTGATCTCGATGCCCATATCGACGGTGATCCACTTGAGGAAAAGGAAGATGGGGCGCCTGAGAGGCCAGGGAATGCGGTTCAGCAGATACTTGTTCTGGGCCACCTTCACTTCGTCGCCGGCGCGGCCTCTCGATGCCTTGTCGCGAATTTCCTTCGCGATATCGCTGACGGGCTTCGCGTGAGCGTCCCGGATTATTGCGGCGGTCACGCCGGCATCGCCACCAACAGACACCGGCACCATGACATCCAGCCGCTCGCGCCCGACAACCGCTCCGCGTCGAATGAAACAGTTCATCTCTGGCACATCGAACGCGACTGCCCGGGCCAGCACGGCCGTCGCCAGGTGAACCATTGTTATCTTCTCACCAGCTTCGCGCTTCGCGTCGAGGAAACGTCTGGCGTCGGTCACGTCGATGTCGAGCGTGCCGTAAACGCGGGAATCCGTAGGGGTCGTGTAGATCGCCGCCGACGTGACCCGCCACGGCGTGTTGAAGCGATCCATCTAGCCGTTCCGCCGCGTTAGGAACGCCGTTTGACGGCGAACTCGGCGATCGAGATGAGTGCCTGTTTGAACTCGGAGTCGGGAATGTCAGACAGCGAATTGATCGCGATATCCGCCGCCTCATGCGCTCGTTCTTCTGTGTAAGACAGCGCGCCGGTCGATGCAATGATCTCCTGAATAACGTCCAACTGCTGGAGCCCGCCCTCGAGGATCGATTTGCGAATCAACGCGCGCTCTTTCTCCGAGCCTTTGCGCATCGCGTGGATGAGCGGCAGGGTCGCTTTGCCCTCGGCAAGGTCATCGCCAAGATTCTTGCCAAGCTCCTCGGGTGATGCATTGAAGTCCAGCGCATCGTCAACCAGTTGAAACGCGGTTCCGAGATTCTGTCCGTATTCAACCATCGCGGCTTCGACGGTACCGTCATGACCCGCCAGCACGGCGGCTATCTGTGCACCGGCTTCAAACAGGCGGGCCGTCTTGCGATAGATGACCTGCCGATACTCCTCCTCGCTGGTATCCGGATTGTGAACATTCATCAGCTGCATCACTTCGCCGGCGGCAATCGTGTTCGTGGCATCGGCGAGGATTCGCATCACCCGCATATCGCCGATGTCGACCATCATCTGGAAAGAGCGTGAGTACAGGAAATCGCCGACCAGGACGCTGGCCTGATTACCAAAGACCGTGTTGGCCGAGTCCTTGCCACGCCGCCGATCCGACGAGTCGACGACGTCGTCGTGCAGCAAGGTCGCCGTGTGAATGAACTCGATAATGGCGGCCGCCCGCACGTGTTGTTCACCCTCGTAGCCGAGCGCCCTTGCGGCGAGGAGCACGACCAGCGGCCGCAATCGCTTGCCACCACTCATGACGATGTACTCGGAAACCTGCGACACGAGCGATACGTCGCTCTCGAGGCTCCTGGCGATAAGCCGGTCTACAGCCTGGCGGTCGTCATCGGCCAGCGCCAGAATGTCATCCAGGTCAAGGGCTACGGGGGTTTCTGCGGCGAGTTGCATAGATTTCCTGATGATGCCTGAAAGCATTGCCATTGGCGACATTGCGCGCGATTTATCCGATTGCAGGCGATGCTGCAAGCCATTGAATTAAGGTAAAATTCTCCGTCTGCCCGGCGTTGACCCGGAGCCGCCGAGTCTATAGAATTCCCGCTCCTTTGTGGCGCGCGCCAAGATCAACGCCTAACCGGCGGTTCGTCAGGCCACGAAAATGCTATATTTCTCAGTTAGTTGCAATTATTGCGGCTGACTCAACGGAGCAAACATAATGTATGCGGTTTTTCGCAGCGGCGGCAAACAGTACCGCGCAGCTAAAGGTGACGTCTTGAGGCTCGAGAAAATCGATGCCGATGAGGGCGCAACCGTCGATTTCGACAATGTCCTGCTGATTGGCGAGGGCAATGATATAAAGGTCGGTAATCCGGTTATTGTCGGCAGCTCCGTTAGCGCGAAAGTATTGCGGCAGGGCAAGAGTCGGAAGGTTCCGGTCGTCAAGTTCAAGCGGCGACAGAACTACTTACGACAGGGAACGCATCGTCAATTCTTCACCGAGGTCGAGATCACCGGGATAAGCGATTCGGGTGCCAAGAAGGCGGCGCCAAAGAAGGACGAGACGACAGCCGAAAAAGCAGCACCAAAGAAGGCCGCGACCAAGAAGGCAGCGCCGAAGAAAGCGGCGGCCAAGAAGACAGCGGCCAAGAAGACCGGTACTAAGAAGACAGCGACGAAAAAGAAAGTCGCGAAAAAGACAGGCGAGTAATTAACGAAGCTCAGGCGCGTCCTGGGTCATGAAGCAAACAGGTACAGTACAGTGGCACATAAGAAAGCAGGCGGCAGCACCAAGAACGGTCGTGATTCAGAAAGTAAACGACTGGGCGTAAAGATTTTCGGCGGCCAAAAGGTTGTCGCGGGCAACATCATCGTACGCCAGCGTGGTACGCGTTTTCATGCCGGCGTCAACGTCGGGATCGGACGGGATCACACGCTGTTCGCGAAGAAAGACGGACACGTCAAGTTTGAAAAGAAGGGCCCGCAGAACCGGCAGTTCGTCAGCGTCGTCGACGCACAGTAGGAGCTCGCCCCAGCGAGCGATCGAGCCGCGGGCAAAAAACGAATTACAAAGACCCCGCTGTTGCGGGGTTTTTCGTTTTCGATTCATGAATTGGCATACAGATGAAATTCGTCGATGAAGCAACGATTCGCGTTCAAGCGGGCAATGGCGGTCACGGCTGCCTGAGCTTCCGCCGCGAGAAGTACGTCGAAAGAGGCGGGCCGGATGGAGGCGACGGAGGTAACGGCGGCAGCGTCTACCTGGTTGCCGATGCTTCATTGAATACCCTGGCGGACTTTCGTGTGGCGCGAAAATTCAAGGCCGAAAGCGGTGTCGGCGGCGCGGGTCAAAACAGAACAGGCCACTCGGGGGAGGATCTCGAGGTCATGGTGCCGCAAGGCACCGTCGTGCACGATGTCGATACCGGCGAGTTGATCTGCGATCTGACGGAACCCGGACAGCGCCAGAAGGTTGCGGAGGGCGGTCGTGGCGGACTCGGCA
Organism: uncultured Woeseiaceae bacterium; assembly: GCA_947259285.1. GTDB lineage: Bacteria > Pseudomonadota > Gammaproteobacteria > Steroidobacterales > Woeseiaceae > UBA1847. Next base: position 3,526 of record CAMYMR010000097.1, read on the forward strand.
ATACGCGATTCAAAAGCAGCGTCAATCGTGCACCCCGAAAGACGACCAATGGCACTCCGGGAGAAGCGCGGCATTTGCGGCTAGAGCTAAAAGTGCTCGCGGACGTCGGTCTCCTGGGCATGCCAAACGCCGGAAAATCGACGCTGATCACCGCCATGTCCGAGGCGAAACCGCGCATCGCGGACTACCCCTTTACAACGCTGCATCCGAACCTCGGCGTCGTCCGCGTCGGACAGCTGCAAAGTTTCGTGATGGCAGACATCCCAGGTCTGATCGAAGGCGCGTCCGATGGCGCCGGCCTCGGCATCCAGTTCTTAAAGCATCTGCAGCGCACCCGCCTGCTGCTGCACGTGGTCGATATCGCACCGATCGATCCCGACGCGAATCCCGCCGATGCGATCAGGGCCATTGAGAAAGAGCTCTCCCGGTTTTCCGAAGAACTGGCACAAAAGCCACGCTGGCTCGTGATCAACAAGATTGACCTTCTGACCGACGACGATCGGCCGGTCGCGCGGGACCTGCTGCTCGACGAGTTGCAGTGGGAGGGACCGGCGTTCCAGGTCAGTGCTGCGACGGGAGAGGGGACCGAGGCGCTCGGTCAGGCGATCATGCAGGAGCTGGAGATCCTCGACGAAGGTTTGCAAGTCGAAGAGGAATACGATCCGGCCCGATATTAGCGGTAACATCGTGCCCAAAGAAAAAGCCGCACCCGATCTGTCGTGTGCGGCCTTCCCCGGAAAGGTTTTGTGTCGGTCGACGCTGTCAGGCGGGGAGTGATTTCACTCGCGTGTTCAGGCGACTCTTGTGACGTGCCGCTTTGTTCTTCGTGACGATACCTTTGTTGATCATGCTGTCGATCACGGGCACGGCCTTCTTGTAGGCTGCGGCAGCGGCTTCCTTGTCCCCGGCGTCACAGGCCTTGACGACATTCTTGATCTGGGTTCGCATCATGGAGCGCAGGCCCATGTTGTGCTTACGGGTTTTTTCCGCCTGTCGAGCGCGCTTCTGAGCTGATTTGATGTTTGCCACTGGATTTTCCGTGTCCTGCCCTCAAAGAGCGGCGTATTATTCGTGGCCGGAGAGGCATTGTCAATGGCCGCAACTCGACTTACCCGCAGACGCGCGACATAATGCGTAAATAACTGATTTTATGACTTTTTCAGGCTAAACTCGGCGCAGCCATGGCGACCAAGAAAGGCACCTCCGGATTAAAGCTGGCGCTCAGGACCTCGGTCGTCAGCGGCATGACGCTGATTTCCAGGATTCTTGGCCTGGTAAGGGACATCGTATTCGCGCGCTATTTCGGCGCGTCGATGGTGATGGACGCGTTCCTCGTCGCGCAGCGTATCCCGAATATGTTGCGGCGATTTTTCGCCGAGGGTGCTTTCTCAGCCGGCTTTATTCCGGTCATGGCGCGTTACCGCGAGAAGCACGATCATGCCGACGCACGCGAATTTGTCGATGCGGTCTCCGGTACGTTCGGGCTCTTGCTGTTTGTCGTAACGCTGATTGGCGTGATCGCTTCGCCGCTGCTCGTGCTAGTTGTCGCGCCCGGCTTCGTCGGCGATGGTGGTGACTTCGACCTCGCCGCCTTGATGCTGCGTTTCACGTTTCCGTATTTGCTGTTTGTATCGCTGACAGCGTTCGCCGGCGGCATTCTCAATACCTATGGTCGCTTTGGTGTCCCGGCTTTCACGCCGGTGATTCTCAACGTCGTTTTGATCGCGGCAGCCGTCTGGGTCTCGCCGAATCTCGAGCAACCGGTAATGGCGCTCGCCTACGCGATCCTGGTGGCGGGAATTTGTCAGCTGCTTTTTCAACTACCATTCCTCGCCCAAATCCACGCGTTCCCGCGGCCGATCTGGGCGCCGAAGCACGAGGGTGTGCGTCGTGCGTTTCGCCTGATGGTTCCCGCAATCTTCGGATCCTCCGTTGCCCAGATCAACGTTCTGCTTGGTGGCATCATCGCCTCGCTACTGCCTGTTGGCAGCATCAGCTACCTGTACTTCTCGGATCGTCTGATGGAGTTTCCCTTGGGCTTGTTCGGCATCGCGCTCGCGACGGTAACGTTGCCAACCCTGTCGCGGCTTTGGGCGAGCGAAGACAAAACGGAGTTTTCGGAGACACTGGATTGGTCAATGAGGCTTGCATTACTCATCGTCGTACCGGCGGCAGCCGGCCTCATCGTTCTCGCCGGGCCGTTGATCGCGACGCTGTTCTTCGGCGGAATCTTTGACGCGCATTCGGTTGCAATGACGACGCTGGCACTGCGCGCCTATGCGATTGGGCTTATCGGTTTTTCCTTCGTCAAGATCCTCGCACCGGCTTTTTTTGCGCGCGAGGACACGCGCACGCCAGTTCGCGTGGGCCTGATCGCGCTTGGCGTCAATCTGCTGCTCAGTGTCTTTTCGGCCTGGTACCTGACAGTGACTGGTTTCGCCGGGCCGCATGTCGGCCTGGCCGCCGCCACCTCGGCCGCCGCGATACTGAATGCGGCTTTGCTGTATCGTGGTCTGCGCAGCGACGGCGTGCTGCGACACTCGCCAGGCTGGGCGACGCTGCTGGCACGTGTCGTGATCGCCAATGTCGTCATGTGCGGCGTACTGTTCCAGCTGCAACGACCACTGTCATGGTGGCTCGATGTCACGGTCGTGGATCGCGTGTACTGGCTGGCGGCATCGGTCATTGCCGGTGCAGGCGCTTACTTCCTGGCGCTGCTGGTGCTCGGGATGCGACCGTCGCAGTTTCGCTTGAGGGCTATCTGATATGCGATTGGTCAGGCACGTCGAGGACCTTCCTTTTGACGATCTCGTGGGCGGTTGCGTCGTGACGATCGGTGCCTATGACGGGCTCCACCTCGGCCATACGCAACTCCTGGACAGGGTGATTAAGGCCGCGCGGGCCGCAAGCCAGCCCGCCGTTGTCATGAGTTTCGAGCCAACGCCCAGAGAATTTTTCTCGGCGGCCAGGCCGCCGGCGAGACTGATGCGCTTCCGCGAGAAATTCGAGGCGCTCGCCGAGTACGGGATTGATATCTTCTATTGTCCGCGCTTCGATCCGACAATGCGCAGTATTCGCGCGGATGCATTTATCCGGCAGATCCTCGTCCACGGTTTGAATGCGCGCCACATTGTGGTCGGCGATGACTTCCGATTCGCGAGCCGACGAGAGGGAACGATCGAGCATCTCGTGCAGGCGAGCAGGGTGCTTGAGTACGGTATAGAACAGGTGCCAAGCATCACCGTTGATGGCGTGAGAGTCAGTAGCACCGTTATTCGCGAATTGCTGGCCGCCGGTGAGGTCCAGCGCGCCGCCGCGTTCCTCGGTCGTCCGTATCGCATGTCGGGGAAAGTCGTCGAAGGGCGGAAGGTGGGTCGTTCTCTCGGCTATGCGACGGCGAATGTCGATATTAGGAGAAGGCAGAGCGCGGTTCACGGCATATACGCCGTGCGCGTAAACGGGCTCGGGCCAACTGCGATTGACGGCGTCGCCAGCGTCGGGACTCGGCCGACATTCGACCTGTGCAAGCCGCTGCTCGAAGTCCACCTGTTTGATTTCGATGCGGAAATCTACGGTGAATACATCCACGTCGATTTCCTGGCTCACCTGCGCCCCGAAGAGAAGTTCGCATCGGTTGACGAACTGGTTGCGCAAATGGCCGTCGACGCCGAGAATGCACGGACCGCACTGGCTGCGCTCGCGGTCTGAAGGGACAATCAGGAATGACAACGACTCAGAACATTGGCTTGGCGATCGGACGATTCACCGCGTGGATGGTCGTTGCGGCGGTCATCGTTATCGCTGATCAGGCCACCAAGTGGGCGATCATCGAATGGGTGCCACTGTACGATCGTGTCCCGATCAACGACTTTGTTAATCTAACGCATCAGAAGAACACGGGCGCCGCGTTCAGTTTTCTGGCCGATGCCGGTGGCTGGCAGCGGTGGTTTTTTGTTGTGCTCGCATCGATCGTCAGCGTGGTCATCGCGGTCTGGATCTGGCGCATTCGAAAAGAAGGACAACTACTCCTGTCGATCGGGCTTTCCCTGGTGCTTGGCGGAGCCGTTGGTAACCTGATCGATCGCGTTCGGCTCGGATACGTCACCGACTTCATACAGGTATGGTTTGGTAGCTGGGCCTTTCCCTCTTTCAACGTCGCGGATGCCGGCATCTCTGTCGGCGCCGCGTTTTTGATTATCGATGCGCTGTTCTTCTCCGGCCGGGAAGCAGCGTCGGCGAAACCGTCGGTTGATGCGGAAGGCTGACCGCGAGTCTAAGCAGCCTGTTGAAACAAGCCTCATGAGGCGCGATACGGCGTCAAAAGAGGCCTCGAAAGCCTCATGTACTGGCGGGTACACTGCGTTTTCTCGGCTTCTTTTTTCTTGTCCCACACTCACCTGAGACTTTTTCAACAGGCTGCTACTAGTTCCGGCGAGTCCAACAGTCCGTGTAACTTCCCGTATTCGTCTTGCTGCCGGTACCGTCGATCGAGAACGACGTGCACTTGGATTTCTCGGCATCATCAACGTTATAGGTTGCCGTAGCAATGAATCCCTGAGCCAGGGTCGGATTTGGCGTGACGGACAGATCGTATGCGCCCGTCTCCGACTTGTACGGCGGGCCGCTAAAACCGAGCTGCGACAGGTTGCTGGTGAAAGCCTGGTTCTGCAGGTAAAACTTTTCCTGGTTGGTTGCGATCTTTAGCACTGCCGCTTTTGCCTCGGCGCGCTTCGCCCGAGTGACGAAGTCACGATAATTCGGGAACGCGATCGCCGTCAGTATGCCGACGATTACTACGACGATCAGGAGCTCCATCAGGGTGACGCCCTTCATAGCCCTACGAATTTGCATTGTTAATTTCCTGGTCTATGTCCCGGCGATACTATTCAATTCCATCCTGTGTCCAGAGCGTGCGAACCGGATTATTGACAAAGCCCGGGTTGAAGCATTCGACGCCAACGCAGCCGATCGGTGGCGGCGAGCATGCTGCTCCGGTGCAGTTATCCGGTGCA
>CAMYMR010000098.1 GCA_947259285.1 uncultured Woeseiaceae bacterium
AATCAAGAAGAGCACCGTTGACGACGGCAGTAAGGTCAACCACCTGACCTATATCGGCGATACCGAAATTGGGAAGGGCGTTAACGTCGGCGCCGGCACGATCACCTGTAATTATGACGGCGCCAACAAGCACAAGACCACGATTGGCGACGGCGCGTTTATCGGCTCCGGCGTGGAGCTCGTTGCGCCGGTTGAAATCGGGAAAGACGCGACGATCGGGGCGGGTTCGACGATTACCAAAGCCGCGCCCGACGATCAGCTGACGCTGGAGCGCGCAAAGCAAACAAGCATCAGCGGCTGGAAGAGGCCGGTCAAAGAAGAGGCAAAATAAATGTGTGGAATCGTCGGCGCTATTGCCGAGAGAAACATCGTTCCAATCCTGATCGAGGGCCTTCGCCGCCTCGAGTATCGTGGCTACGATTCCGCAGGCGTTGCGGTCGTCGGCAATGACGGGCAGCTAGGGCTCTGCCGTACGACAGGCAAAGTTGCAGAGCTCGAGGATAAACTGGGCCAGTCGCCGCTCAAAGGCCGCGTCGGTGTTGCACATACTCGGTGGGCGACGCACGGTGGAGTTACCGAAGCGAATGCACACCCGCACCTGTCCGGCGGCCGGGTCGCGGTTATTCACAACGGCATCATCGAGAATTTTCAGCCGATCAAGGACGAGCTCGTTGCCAAAGGCTACGAGTTTCAGTCGGAAACGGACACCGAGGTCGCCGCACATCTGGTTTATGACTACCTGGCGCAGGGCGACAATTTGCTGGATGCCGTCCGCAAGGCCGTCAAGAAATTTCAGGGCGCGTTTGCACTGCTCGTCATCGATTCCGAAGACCCGGAGCGAATCGTCGTCAGCCGGGTTGCGAGTCCTTTGGTTATCGGCCTGGGGCTCGGTGAGAATTACGTTGCGAGCGGCGTGCCCGCGTTATTGCCCGTCACCCAGCGCTTCATCTATCTGGACCAGGGCGACATCGCGGAGATTACGCGCGAAGAGGTCAACATCTTCGACGCCGACGGAAATGTGGTGGCGCGTGAGGTCCACGAAACCCAGTGGGACACGGAGTCCGCCGAAAAGGGACCGTACCGGCACTACATGCTCAAAGAGATCTTCGAGCAGCCTGCCGCGCTGGCTGACACGCTGTATGGCCGGGTGGCCAGTCACACGGTGTTACCGCAGTCACTGGGACCGCAGGCGGCCGAACTGCTCGATCAGGCCGAGCATATTCATATCGTTGCCTGCGGCACCAGCTATCACGCGGGCTGCGTGGCCAAGTACTGGATCGAGTCGCTGGCCGGGGTGCCCTGCCAGGTCGAAATCGCCAGCGAGTATCGGTATCGCCAGGTCGTCGTGCCGAAGAATTCTCTTTTCGTGACCCTGTCGCAGTCCGGAGAGACGGCGGACACGCTGGAGGCGCTGCGTCTCGCCAAGCGGTCCGGCTACATTGGCACGCTAACAATCTGCAACAGCGCACACAGCTCGATGGTGCGTGAGTCTGATCTCGTGATGATGACGCAGGCGGGCCCCGAGATAGGTGTCGCGAGCACCAAGGCGTTCACGACGCAGCTGCTGTCGGTGCTGATCGTGAGCCTGATGCTGGCACGGCACCGGGGCCTTACGGAAGCCTGCGAGAAAGACTTCGTGTCGCACGTCTACCGAGCGGCGTCTGCCTGTGAAGAGGCGCTCGGAATGAGCGAGGACCTGAAACATCTCGCGGAAGATTTTTCCGATAAACAACACACGCTGTTTCTCGGTCGCGGCCCGATGTGGCCGATCGCAATGGAAGGCGCGCTGAAGCTCAAGGAGATCTCCTATATTCATGCCGAAGCCTATGCAGCTGGCGAACTGAAGCACGGCCCGCTGGCGCTGATCGACGAAGACATGCCCGTAGTCGTTGTGGCACCGAACAACGAACTGCTCGACAAATTGAAGTCGAACATGCAGGTGGGAATTGAGCCTGAGCCCGGCATGAAGGTCATCGCGATGCCGCATGCGGACCGCCTCATCGCACCGATCGTCTACACCGTGCCGCTGCAGCTGCTGTCGTACCACGTCGCTGTGCTCAAGGGCACCGACATTGATCAGCCCAGGAACCTCGCCAAGTCCGTCACGGTCGAGTAGGAGCGGCTGTCTGATTCGGTGACGTACGCTAATCTCGTCACCCTTACGAAGATCAGCTTCGGCCCCGCATGGTTTTGCTACTATTTCGCCTCCGCAGCTCGAGGGCCTTTCATGAACGTTTCAAACTGGAAAGACGCAGCCGAGCTTGTCGCACTGGTTGCGGTCGTTCTGTCGTTGGTGGCAGTGGTCATCGAGCTGCGACAAACGCAGCGCGCTTGACGGCATTTCGACGAACCTGGCGCTGGCGGAAGACGATGAGCTCGCTCGTCTGGAGGAGCTTATCTACTCTCCCGATCTCGATCCCGCGGCGCTGTCAGCCGAAGAGCGTAGAAAGCTCTCCCGCATCCTCAACGTCATCAGGATCGATCTGGACAACGAGCACTACCAGTATCAGAAAGGACTGCTTGATCCGGGTTTCTACCACGGGGAAACCGTCGAGTGGATACGTGTTGCGGCGCCGGTCTGGCGTGCTTTCGGCCAGTTCGAACCGAGGCCCGACTTCCGGCAGGAAGTCGACCGAATCCTGGCGGAATGACGCCGATCATGCAGGAACCGGCTCGAACGCGGCTGATACCTGAGATGACAAAGCTTCTGTTCCCAGTTTTGTGCCTGGCAATTTCGGTCGGCTGCTCGGAATCGGCCAATAGTGTCGGTGAGCAGCCAGAGTCATACGCATCAGCCGCGGACCTCGAAACGTTCTGCGATCGTTTGCCGCGAGCTGCATACGCCAACTATCAGAAACACGAGGCCAGCGATGACTGGTTCGAGGTCTACGAGGTCGAACCCGATGTTTTTGCAATCTACGAACCCTTCCAATGGCAGGAAGTCATTTCCTATCTGATCGTGGGCTCGGAGTCCGCCGTGCTTTTCGATACGGGAAACGGTATCGGTGATATCAAAGCGGTCGTCGATCGGCTGACGGACCGATCTGTTCGGGTCATCAACTCGCACAGCCACTTCGATCATGTCGGCGGCAATTACCAGTTCGAGGACATACTTTCCGTATCCACGGTGTTCGCTCGGGACAGGGCTAAAGGTATGCGGAGCGACGAGCTTCTGATGGAAGTGTCGCCAGAAGCTTTATGCAAAGGTCTTCCGGAAGGTGTGAGGCGGGAGGACCATCAGACAAGACCGTACGCGATTAGCAAGAAACTGGTCGACGGGAACGTGCTCGATATCGGCGGGCGAAAGCTGCAGGTAATCCGTCTCCCGGGACATAGCGATGACTCGATCGCCCTGCTGGACAGAGACGCGGGTTTGCTGTGGTCCGGGGACAGTTTCTACGAGGGGCCTATCTGGCTGTTCTTTCCCGAGACGGACCTGGCGGCATATCGGGAATCGGTTGCCAAGCTGGCGCTATTGGCGCCGGAACTAAAAGCCGTCTTCCCGGCCCATAACACGCCGGGCGCGGACCCCGCGTTGCTCGTCAAGTTGCATGACAATCTCGATCGGGTGCTTAGCGGCAAGGTCGACCCTATGCCCGTTTCAGACGGAAATGTCGAATTCCGATTCGAAGACTTCAGCTTCCTGATGAGAGAGGATTACAACCGCCTTCCAGTGGAGTAACGTGGCTTTCTGCGGATCGCGATAACGGTGTTTCGGCGAGGACAATAGCAATGGGGCGTTGGAAGCCACCGAGCAAGGCCGGTTCCCCCTACATAACAGCTGCAGGGTACGCGGCGCTGCAAGAGGAACAGAAGGCGCTTTGGATTCGCCGACGCGAAGTCGTTGCGGCGCTGGCGGCCGCCGCTGCCGAAGGCGACCGTTCCGAGAACGCGGAATATATCTATCGCAAAAAAGAGCTGGGCGGCATCGATCGACGCATACGGTACCTGCAAAAGCGAATGCCGGTCTTGAAAATCGTTCGACACGAGGTGCCACCCGAACGCGTGTTCTTCGGTGCGAGAGTCGAGCTGAAATTCAGTAATAAAGACCGCGCTCGCTACCAGCTGGTTGGTGAAGATGAGGCAGACGTTTCAAAAGGAAAGATCAACATCGATTCGCCGCTGGCACAGGCGTTATTGAAAAAGCGCGTCGGAGATCGGGCCTCAATCACGATTGAAGGCCAGGAAAAGTCGGCATCAATCGAATCCATCCATTATGACGTCGGCGACGACACATCGCACCGCGCATCATGAGTGATGAACGACTCCCGAAATGCGAACCTGCAAGGCCCGGTGTACGATAGCGGCCCTCGGATGCCCCTTTTCCAAAGGATAAGAATAATGAAAAGAACGTCGCGATTGGCCGTTTCTTTCCTGGGCTTAGCCGCCTCGTTATTGCTGGGTTCATACATGCCGGCAGACGCAGACGAGACCGAAGACGAGGACGTGGGAGTCCAGTATCGCCTTATCGGACCGGCGTCCGGCGGCCGTACCACGCGCGTGGTTGGCATACCGGGTGATCCGAGCATCTATTACCTGTCGACAGCATCCGGCGGCGTCTGGAAGTCATCGAACGGCGGGCTGCAATGGGAGCCCATATTCGACGATCAGCCCATCTCGTCGATTGGTTCGGTGGCGTTGGCCAACACGAACCCGAATGTCGTCTACGTCGGCGCGGGCGAGGCCAACATTCGCGGCAACGTCGGCGAGGGTAACGGTATCTATCGATCGTTAGACGGTGGCAAGAACTGGGATCATGTTTGGGAAGCCGAGGGGCAGATCGGCACGATCGTCGTGCATCCGGACGACGAGAATACGATCTTCGCGGCCGTGCTCGGCAGCCCCTTTGGCCCGGGTCCCGACCGGGGCATCTATCGCAGTAACGACGGTGGCGACAGCTGGCAGCGCGTGCTGTTCGTCGATAACGACACCGGCGCCTCCGACGTCGCCTTCAACGAGAGCAACCCGAATATTCTGTTCGCCGGCATGTGGCAGACCCGCCGCAAGCCCTGGATCATGGAAAGCGGCGGGCCGGGCAGCGGCCTCTACAGGTCACGCGACGGTGGCGACACGTGGACAGAACTGGAAGGTAACGGACTGCCGGAAGGCATCTGGGGCAAAGTCGGCGTCAGACTCGCGCCGAGCGATCCCGATCGCGTCTATGCATTGATCGAAGCCGAAGAAGGCGGCCTGTTCCGCTCGGACGACGGCGGCGACAGCTGGGAGCGTATCAACGACTCTGCCGGCCTGCGGCAGCGCGCCTGGTACTACACCACACTGACCATCGATCCGAGCAACGCGGACATTGTCTGGTTTCCGCAGGTCCGGATGTTGAAGACGATAGACGGTGGTCGAACCGTCCTGCGGGTAAAGGCCGCGGGTTGGGACCATCATGATGTGTGGATCGATCCGGAAGACCCGCGGCGTATCATCGAGGCCAGCGATGGCGGCGTATCCCTGTCCTGGGACGGTGGCGAAACCTGGGAACGGCCGCCGCTACCGCTGGGCCAGTTCTATCACCTGTCGGTGGATACCCGCAAACCTTACCGTGTCATGGGCAGCCTGCAGGATTTCGGCACGCGCGCAGGGCCGAGTAACAGCCTGCATTCGGGCGGCATCCTTCTCAGCGACTGGCGCCCTGTCGGCGGTGGCGAAGCGGGTTTCGTCGTCGCGGATCCGGACGACCCGAACATCGTCTACGCGGGCGAATACCTTGGTTACTTGTCGCGCTACGACGAGCGCACCGGCCAGGCGCCGCACGTTGGAATTTATCCCGACAACGGCAGCGGGCACGGCGCAGAAGATCTGCGGCACCGCTTCCAATGGACCGCGCCGATCGTGATTTCCCCGCACGATTCCAAACTCGTGTATCACGCCAGCAACTTCCTGCAAAAAACCCGCGATGGCGGACAAACCTGGGAGGTCATCAGCCCGGACCTCACGCGCAATGACAAGAGCAAGCAGAAATGGTCCGGCGGACCGATTACGGGCGACAACACCGGCGTCGAGTTTTACGGAACGATTTTCGCGGTTGCCGAATCGCCTGTCGAAGCCGGTGTAATCTGGGCCGGAACGGACGACGGCCTGATTCATGTCACTCGCGACGGCGGCGAAAGCTGGAAAAAAGTGACGCCGCGCGGCGCGCCGGAGTGGGGCACCGTGGGCATCATCGAGGCGTCGCGCTGGGCGGCCGGCACTGCCTACGCGGTCTATGACGCACATCGACTCGATGATGAAACGCCGTACATCTGGAAAACCACGAACTTCGGCGAGAGCTGGACCAACATCGCCCGCGGCCTCGATCGCGAGGTCTATTTGAAGGTCGTGCGTGAAGACACGGTGAAACGGGGAATGCTGTTTCTCGGCACCGAGCGCGGCGTTATGGTGTCGCATGACGACGGGCGCAACTGGGAATCGCTGCGACTCAATATGCCGACCGTCGCAATCGCCGATATGGTCGTTGCGGACGATGACCTGGTTGTCGGCACCCTGGGCCGTTCGGCCTGGATACTGGACGACCTGACGCCGATACGAGAAATGTCGTCAGAGATCGCGAAAAAACCGCTACACCTGTTTCCACCGCTGCCGGCTATCCGCTGGACCTACGACTCGAGCCCGGATGGCTCCAGACTAGGCAAGGCGTCCAATCCGCCCAAAGGCGTGATCCTGACCTATCATCTTGCTGCGAAACCGGACGAGGAACTCATCCTCGAGGTATTGGATAGCAGCGGCAAGGTGATTCGCACGCTGAGCAGTGAAGCCGAGCCGCCTTACCTGCCAGCCGGGCACCCGGATGCGAATCCCGATGAAAAGCACGAAGCCGACCTGGAGGCCGTCGAAGGCCTCAACAGGGCATCCTGGGACCTGGCATTCGAAGGTGCAATGAGAATTCCCGGCTCTACCAACGATGCCGGTAATATGAACATCGCGCCCATGGTCGTACCCGGCAATTATCGTCTGCGCCTGACAGTCGCCGGCGAAAGTGTCGAACAGCCCTTGACGGTGCTTCCGGATCCGCGCTCCGATGCGGCGATCGACGACCTGAAAGCGCAGGTTGAATTTCTCATCGATATTCGCGACCGTATCTCATCAATCACGTCCGATGCCGAGTACCTTCGCGGCCTTCGGGAACAACTCGAGGCGCGACATAGAGCACTTTCAGCAGAGCCGCGAGCAGCGGAGCTGATAGCGCTTGGCGAAGCGGCGCTCGAAAGCATAGTGGAGATCGAAAAGCTGCTGTACAACCCGAACGCGAAAGTGAATTACGACATCCTGGCCGGGCGCGATGGTGGTGCAAAACTCTATTCGCGTTACGGCTGGCTGTATCGCACTGCCCTCGATCACAACGGGCCCCCGACGCAGGGCATGCGTGTGGTCAGCGACGAGCTGTCGGCACTGTATCAACAGAGCCGGGATCGGCTCGGGCGTTTGCGCGATGAAGACCTCAGAAAGCTGAATGACAGGGCGGACGAACTCGATATAACGTATCTGGCCGTTGAGGCACAATAATGGCAAAGGAGATTAAGGAAGCGGCCTTGCCTGCCGATATCCCTGTATGGATACGCTATCCGACAATCGCAACTACTACGAGATTCTCCACGTAAGCCGCGATGCGCCGTTAGAGATCATAAAGGGCAGCTACCGCACCCTGATGCAACGGCTCAAGCATCACCCGGATCTGGGCGGGGATGCAGCTACGGCGGCCCTGATAAACGAGGCCTACGCCGTACTGTCCAATGCGGAGCGTCGTGCCGAATACGATGCGCGCATGGACGTTATGGCGCATATCGCAGAAGGCATTCCGGACGTATCGCCCGAGCCGAAACCAGCCGACGCTCCGAGGCGAATCCTTGACTGGTCACGTCAATGCGTCTTTTGTACGACGCCGCACAATTATGGCAGCCAGATCGAAATCGAGACGGAGTGTCAGACCTGCGGCAGCCCCTTGTCGGCGGCGGAGCAACAGCGGATCGAAATAGAGGGCAAACGGGCGGTGGAGCGAATCGGCAAGCGAACGAGAGTCACCTACTACACGCACTGGCCGCAACGAAGGGCTTACAACGGCCATATCGAGGATATGTCGCTCAATGGTCTGCGCCTGGTTACCGCTGAGGACCTGACGGAAGGCCAGTGCATCAAGATCGTCAGCGATATCGTTCAGGCGATCGCCCAGGTGACGAACATCCTCTATGAGCGTCGCGGCTGGAGCACGCGGTGTGTTGCCGGCGCATCATTCGTTACGCTGCGCTTCGGACGATCCGTCGGCGCGTTCGTCTCCAGTCGCGTGTAGGCGGCGCCGATCATTCAGTTTCGCTTGTCGCCCGCAGCCGCACCTCGCCCTCGGGACCCACGGAGACGCTGAAGTTAATGGGCCGACAGCAAACCTGGCAGTCCTCTATGTAATCCTGTTCGGCAACGGAACCGTCGATCAGGACGTCGATCGACTCGCCGCAATACGGACAGTGAATAGACCGGTCTTGCAGTTCTCTCATCGTCATCTGCACGCAGTCAGCCGCTGTTACGGAAGTCCTTGAGTTCTTGCACAGTCTTCACGGGGCGCCCTTTTCATTATGGAAGGCACCGTTAGGCGCCCTCTTCGTTGATCCGCCACGGCGGGTACCGCCGATTCTGTCCCGCATGGTAGATGCAGATGAGATTCCCCGCGGGGTCCCGGAGGTAGGCCTCTCGCCACAGCCAGTGCTGATCGGTCGGCGCGGTCTCGAATTCCAAACCCAGGTTTTCCAATCGTCGAACCTCAAGGTCGACGTCCGGCGCCTCGAAGTAGATCACTACATCGGCACTTTCTGCGAAGGAGCCGGCGGAATGAATCGATAGCGTCGTTCCCGCGCTCGTCTCGAAGCGAGCGTAGCGCGGCGGGCTGTCGACGATCTGCGTAAGCCCGAGCAACCTGTAAAAGCGAACAGACTGGTCATAGTCGGTGCAGGGCAGAGTAACCTGGTTCAGGTCCATTTCAATGTTTCGTGGTTGTTGGAATCGTCAATCATCGAGGTATTTCCGGGCCTTCGCGCCGTCGAAAGTCCGCACCGGCACGTCGGCGAAATCGAGAACGAACATTGATTGACCAATTGTCACTTTCATCAACCTGAGCTCATTTTCCGGCCGGTGTCCCCAACTTTGAACGTGCCGGATTTCACGACCCTGGCGTTGATGCCACGAAGGCACAGCTTTTTCCCGATCCCGGAATTGACAAACTTCATTGCCTCCAGGCCGAAGCGCGCGACGAATTTCTTACAGCCGGTGTGCGGGATTTCGGTAACTTCGATTACTGCCGTACCGAGTTCGAGGCGCGTGCCTGCGGGCAGATTGTCCTTGCTGAGATCGAGATCAATAAAGATCTGGTCTCCCGCAAGCGCCCATCGATCTTCGGATGCCGCCACCAGGTCGATGACACGGGAACTCATGATGTTGAGCTGCATGTCAGGATGGGCTGAACCGTCGCTCGTGCGGGAGCTGCCCCGTAGGCGCCAGTTGTCACCGACGAGGCCCTCGGCAACATCGAGCTCACCGACGATGAGCACTTCTCTCTCATCCGTTGCCGGCCGGCGAACGATCATTTTCACGGACCCGACATCTTTGGGCGCATGCCGAATCTCCTCGAGGCCTGCCGCAAGTGCTTCGGCGGACAGGTGTAACGCAGCGTCAGTCAAGGCGGTCTCCAGGATAGAGCCCTGGAAACAAGCGAACCGGGGCGGCGAGGATCATCGGCATCTTAACGGGGCTCATGCGGCGGCAAAGCAAATTAGGGCAATGGTGCCGAACACCACCCACGAAAGATGTTTTCCGCGGCTCGCCATCAGAGCCACCAGCCCGGTGGTCGCAAAAGTTGCGGCCACCGCAGTCAACAAGTTGGATCGCGAAGCAACGCCAAAATCAAGGAGTAACAGGATTACCGCAAAACCGAGCCATGAGACCGTCAGCAGGTGCCACGCGAAACGAAGCGTTTGCCGGGTGAAATCATCGCTCCCAAATAGCTTGGGGAGTGGCTGTCGAAAAAGCCGAATCAGGATGAACCGCTCGCCCAGGTAGGAGTGGGCGAGGCCGATACCGACAACAAGGATGGCGGCGGCAAGCAGCATGGATTCGAGCTTACGGGGCTGATGTTACTCGCGCAAATAATTGATCGTTAGGACGATCAGCTTACGATGGCCTGTTTTTCACAGCCGGTGCTGTGTAACGCGCCGAGCAGAACACATCCTCAAGGTCCGACAAATCGCATCCTTACGTGACGGCTGGCGCCCTGGATCCGACGTGCCGCATGGCGTGCGCGCGGCGGTCAGGATTTCGGTATCCTTGCCGCAGTGACAGGACCTCTCGGGCCCTGGAAAAATCGACAAGAAAAGACCAAGGGAATTGTTGTGACCGTTCAGAAACCGCCACCCGGCACATTGGTGGCGCGCGCTTTGCTTGTCATAAGCCTCATTGTCTGGCCGATCTCCGCCGTAGCCGGACAAAGCGTGACGCAGGGGGTGCCCCTAAGAAATCAAAATCCATTTCTGCAAATATTCGGCCTGCCGCCCTTTCAGGCAGCAAACCTTGCCACCGATGGGGAGACCAAATACGACCTCATATTCGACCTGGTTAGTCATGCGGACGACGGTGAAAACATGTTCGAAGAGGTCGTCGTAGACGGTGAAAGCTATTTCCTGACCTTGTCGCTGCGCCGAGGAGTAACGCGAAATCTCGAGCTC
>CAMYMR010000099.1:0-1314 GCA_947259285.1 uncultured Woeseiaceae bacterium
ACACGTTAGTTTTTCCTGAATGTCGATTGCTTGCTCACGGCCGAAATCGTAAAGCGGCAATTCGTCCTCACCGGATTGATACGCCTTGTCACACATGACGGCTCATGATCGGAACAGGCAGTGGGGGTTCGCTTGGATTGCCTTGGCCGTTGCCATCGCTCTGCATGTGGTAGATGAAGCTACTACAGGCTTTCTCCCACTTTACAATTCGATTGTGGAGTCCTTGCGTGACTCCTATTCATGGATTCCGCTACCTACATTCAGTTTCTCCGTCTGGATCACTGGACTCGCCATTGGCGTTCTTCTGCTCCTTGCTTTATCGCCGCTGGTTTTTGCAGGCAATAGAATATTCCGGCCAATTGCGTTCTTCTTAGGCATACTTATGATTCTCAACGCGTTGGGGCATATTGGCGGCTCGATATTGTTGGGGACTTTGGCTCCTGGAGTGGTGTCATCGCCAATTCTGTTGTTGGCGGCAACAGCGCTGTTGATTGCTACCTATCGTGCCCGGCGAAGCACGACAGGTTCTCGTTAGGGTATCTGGCTTGTTCGCCAACGGCCGCTACCGGTCCAAAGCCAACGGTCGATAACGATCTTTTACTGTCTCGACTAACAATAAAGGTGAAACGATGTTAATAGCTCGCATATTGTCTGCCGCCGCAATACTGATCTTTCTTGCTCACGCCGTTAGCGCTCAAGGGCTAAAAAGCGAGAGCACGATGCGGTCAGAATGGGGACCCAATGACGAGCGGGGTGCCGCAAACCGGATCACACCGCAAAAAATACTTGAAGCAACGCAGCTGATCAAAGAAGGGCGCATCTATGAGCTCGGACGCGTTTATGAGGCTGGCATGCCGCTGTTTCCCGGGCGCCATTACAGCCTGACTATTCCTGGCTCTCCAACCGGCGGACCGGCCGGATCGAACAATTTGGTGTGGCACGACGAGATGATCAGTGGTCAGATTGGCCAGGTCGGTACCCAGTTCGATGGACTGGGGCACGTCGGGACTCGCGTTGATGGCGAGGACGTTTTCTACAATGGATTCAAGCGCAGCCAGTTCGGTACCGCAGGAGGGCTGACTAAACTGGGTGTTGAAAAGGCCGGCGTATTTGTAACTCGTGGCGTTCTTATTGACATAGCGGGGTACAAGAAAGTCGATCGTCTTCCCGTTGGAACCGTCATTACCGGAGCAGATCTTCAGGGTGCGCTCAAGGAGCAGTCGGTCGAGTTGTCGGAAGGCGATGTTGTGCTAATACACACCGGCCACGGAACGCTGTGGATGGTCGATAACGACGAATACAATCGGGGCGCGC
>CAMYMR010000099.1:1356-11394 GCA_947259285.1 uncultured Woeseiaceae bacterium
AAGACCCCGAGCTCGCGTTCCCTGTGCATCAGGAACTGATCGTGCGACGAGGAATTTACAACCTCGAAAATCTGGACCTTTCAGAACTGGCTGCAGACAAGGTGTACGAATTTGCGTTCATGTTTGCGCCTGTCAAGTTCAAAGGCGCTACAGGGTCACCAGGAAACCCGATCGCAATCAAATAACGGAGGGTCGCCTGCCGTGTGACACTTCGATACCTACAGCTCTTCGCACGAGGTGATCGAGGAAACGGCAAATGGGCAGAAAGGATCGCTGCCATCGAATAATTAACGGCCGCCGATCGCCATTGGCCGCGGTTGAGCAACGGTCATCTTCGTCAATCTGAACGACCGCTGTCGACGAAGGCTGCCGTAAACCGTGGTGGTTACAGCTGCTAACGTACCCTGCGGGGTTGCCGTGGACCCGAGGGCGGCCTTTGCCAATGCGCCACAAAAAAAGTCGTCGCCGAATTCACGGCGACGACTCTCAATTTACTTGATTAATGATCGTCGTGCGCGCCGTTAGCGCGTTCTTCGGTCCAGCGAACGATCGTGATGATCTTGTGATTAGCACCGAGATCCAGCTCAAAGGTTTCAACCGGGCCGTGGCCGGAAACTCTTCGACCCCATTGCCGCGGACCGTCGAGACTCAATTCGGCCAGTACGCGAGCCGCAACGTCGCCTCCACGATTGTTGTTGCACTTTGGGCTGCGCGGGTTGCAACTGCCGCCTCCGTCGCCGCCGTCGGTCGGGTGTACGTGTGAATAGATCTGCTCGAGCATTGCGTAGTCATGGCTATCCGGGTGTTGGTTCGGTCCCGGATTGTTTGAATAGTCCATGCAAGTGCCGTTCGTCGTGCTGAAGTCTTCGTCGTTGTGGCCGAGACCCCAGAGGTGCCCGATTTCCTGGCACATAACCGAGTTACGCCACTCAACGGTATTGTACTTCGTCGTGTTGTAATACGTATCGTTAAGTCTGGCACTGCCAGAGGTGATGTGACCACCGCTAATTGAGATCGACGCGACGCCGAGCCAGCCGTTGTTGCCGTAGGCGCCATTGCACACTTCTATAGCCCCTCCCCGTGGAGAGCAGCGCTTCACGTTTTTCGCTGCACCGGACCGAATCGGTGCATTTATGACCGCCGATGTGCTCCAGTCGACTGACGACACGCCGAGCGCTGCTTGCCACGCATCCGAGGTCACGTTATCGCCAAGGGCCAGGACCAGTTCGCTATCTGAGGTCTTCTCCCAGTGGTAGCTAGCCCACCGATGATCGGCGGTCGCGGAGTGGGTGCAAAAAAGCAGGCCGCCGGCGAATGCGGCGATAAATCGGACTCTCATGGAATCTCCCCTTGATTCATTCAGTATTGTTATGAACCAACTATACGTCACCAACAACAAGTTTGGCAAAACGCTGGAGGAATATTACATAAAATTTTGATTTCAATACTAAAAACCAAACGAGCGACCGATAAAGCCTGCAACATTTCTGATGTGAGCACCAAGAAAAAGCCTGAAGGCGTATTGGCAGCGCGGCATGCGCTGCGTGAGTATCTCCATCGACGGTATCGTGTAGTCTTCGTTCAGCGATATGAGGGCCTTGGCCGTCAATTACAGATTATGTAGCCATCGAGGAAAATCATGACTGATCCGTATCGGGGCAGTTGCTTGTGTGGGGCGCTCAAGTTCGAGGTTGACGAATTTCTACCGCAGGCTGCCCATTGCCACTGTTCCATGTGTGGCGCGGCTTATGCCACGATCGCCGCGGTACGTCGTTCCAGGTTTCGTTGGGTGGCAAGTTCCGACGCCCTGAAACGGTATACGGCGGGGAACGGCACCACTCGAACGTTCTGTAGCCACTGCGGATCCAGCCTGGCATTTTCCAGTCCGAGAGCATCTGAAGAAGAAGTCGAGATTGCGCTGGGCGCCATGGACGTAGATGTACCGGTTGTGCCAAGCGCACACATATTCGTCGGTTCGGCCGCGAACTGGACCGTCGTGAACGATGATTTACCGCAGTATGAAGAAAAGCGCGGCAGCGCCAGGGTGAATGCGTAACAACATCGTCGAATCGGCCGATCGAAAAGGGAATTGGGTCAGGCAGGGTTGTTTGACCTTCATCGTGATCTACGGTTTGTGCCTGATTGTTTTGTATTTCGCCACTACGCAGACGCAAACGGAAGACTTTACGGGCCGCATCGCTCACGAATTTGCGCTTGCAGCAGTGGCCGGCAGCGACGGTGGCAACTATCGAGTCTTGAACCTGGAACGGCTGAATGCCGGCAATATGAACCTCACCGATCTCAGCTTCTTGCTGCCGAAGAAGTCGATAACGATCAATGTTGGAGACATCCATAGCGCTGAAGTACTGGAGGATCATGGCGACTGGCAATTGATTGCCTTCTATTACTCGAACACCCGAACATCGACCTCCGTTTATCGTGCTTACCAGGATCGCATTGAACCGATCAGCTACAGGGTAACCTCGTCTGTCGGGCAATTTCTTGGTGCGTTGACTTTGTTGGTGCCCGCGCTCTTGCTGTCAATAATGATTGCGACAATACTCAACTGGCGCGCGAATCGAATGACAAGAACGGCAGACGCGAGAACCGACAATTGACCGGCAAGTTTGTGCGACGCCTTCTAACCCGTTACAAACCTGACATTCGAGGAATGTCCTGAATGACCGAGACACCAAGAATTGCCTGGAAACGCCTCGCGATAGAGGCTCCGGTTATTGTCATCAGTATTCTCCTGGCGTTCGCAATTGATGCCTGGTGGGAAGAGCGCGGCGAGCGAAAGGCAGAGGTCGTGTTACTGGAAAGGCTGCGGGCTGACTATATTGAAATTCAATCGGCGCTGCGTGTCGTCGAAGAAGAGCACCGCGAAGCCAGTGAAGCGTGTATCTTCTTCATGAATATGGCACCTGGTGAGTCGCTGCCTGCCACACCGGAAGTCGACCGTAAGGTCGCACTGGTCTTTCTTGCCTCCCGAACCTTTAACCCGGGGTCTGGCGCGGTCGCGTCGTTTCATAGCAGCGAGGGCGCCCGACTGGTCCGCAATCAGTCACTTGCCGACAAGCTCCTGGCCTGGTCGGGGTTGGTCGAGGAGCTCCAGGAAGAGGAAGCAAATCTCCAGAAAGGCGTGGCCGAGCGATGGACCCCATTTATCGCGTCGCGTGTCAATGTCGGACCGTATGTCGCCGTACTCGGCGATCTGATGCTGGGAATGCCGGGCCGTGTTTCGACACCAGAGCAGCGAGCGCCGCTTGTTGTCGACAATGAATTCATGAATCACGTCCTGGACCGATTCAAGTGGCAGCAAATCGCCTTGCGGGATATTGAACCAGTACGCACGGCTGTGGAGGAAATCCTGTCGGTGTTAGAGGAGGAGCTCGGCAACTGAGCTTTGGTCCTCGTTATCGCAGGTCGTAGGGATGGGAGACGACCCATTTGCATTGATGTGTCCGGTTCACGCTCAGGCTCCGACATTCGGCTAGAATCGTCTGAGCGAACGCTAATGGCCCCGAGCGAACATAGCTGGCGGCCCGTTTCTCTCGGTGCTGGCTCGCAATATTTCGGCGAAACTCGTGTGAATTACTACAGATAATGAGGTACGTGAGGGGCAAGCCAGCCCTGGTGACTCAGACGATATTGACGACTTAATCGCTTAGGAAGCGACTGAAGGGAAGGGGGTGGATGGCAGGGACTCTAGCCGCGATTGTAAGGATCGAAGGCGTCGCACACGAGTGCCGGCTCCTCAAGCGTCAAGTCGTTTGAGCTTGTCGAATCCTGCAGTAATTCCGCGCAGCGCTTCTGAATCTCGGCGAGCTTATGCGAAACGCTCGATTCTGAAAGCGGTACTGGGGTGTCGTCCTTTTCCATATTGTCGTCCATGTTGGCACCTGTCTGTGTTTGCAGACACTTCACATATTTCTGACTATAGACACCGCACTGACGCAAGTGCGTGAAGCGAATCACAATTCCAATCCGAAATCAGCCTATCTTCGAGCTTATGTCAACTTGGGCTTGTCCGCTCTGGTGCGCATAGTGGCCTTATGAGGTAGCAACCAGTCGATGTTGTTCAGCGGGTTTTTCAATTGCGTGCTGGAGGCACCGAAGCAGCTATATCCAATTCTTTGCCGCAGGTCGCTCCCATAGGTAGCATCTTTTTTATGGTATTCCGGCACCCGCCGGCTGGAGTAGATCATGGCACGTGGAGAATGTAACTGCGGATCAGTCGCGTTCGAGGTCAGCGCTGAACTTTCGGGCGTCTTCGTTTGTCACTGCTCGATTTGTCGCCGCTCGACCGGCAGTAATGGAATCGCAGTGCTGGTCGTCGATAACGATGCATTCCGATGGCTACGCGGAGAAGAGCTAATCACGTCCTGGAAGAAGCCCGGCGCAGATTGGCAGACCTGGTTTTGCCGAACATGTGGCTCGCCGGTCCCAGGTATCAATGACGAAACACGGATGTTTATCCCGGCTGGGTTGATCTCGGAAGGCGGCGAGACGCTCGAGGTGATTCACCACATCTGGGTTGATTCAAAAGCCGTGTGGGATGAGATCGGAGACTCCGGTCAACAGCACTCAAAAGCGTTCGAGGGATAGCGGTGGCATACTTCGTCGCGCCGTACCGGATTCCGATTCAGGGTAGTGTTGGGTGTTATTCTCGGCTATTGCACACCTGTGGCGAATTGGCGAGAGCACCAGGACTTATGCCTGAACCGGATGGCTTTTTGCGCAAATGGGGCTTAGCGCCGTTGGCCGTTTACGTTTGCGGGGTTCTTTTTCCAACAATTATCGCGTCTCTTCGGACCGATCTGATGCCGTTAATCGGGCTACCCGTTTACGCAAGCCTGTTCTGGGCAGGCCCTTTTGCCAGCGCGGCAGCGGTCTTCTGGTCGGGCTGGTCGGCCGCCCGGCGCGCCGTATGGGTCCTGTTAGCGCCCGTCTTTACCGCGATGATTCTGGGTGCGCTCTTGGTGCTCCGATAGGTTTTCGATAAGCAACTTCTCGCCAGGCGCGGGCCGGCCAGTGAGCACCTCAGGTGCTGCGCCTGACTGACACGACGTTGGGCACCTGCTCGAGGCGAGAGATCACCGTGCTCAGGGTCGGCAGATCGCTGATCTCGAGGCTGATGTTCATGACCACCTGCATGGATTTCTTGTCAGTGTGACTTCTCAAGTCGAGCACGTTGGCGTTGTCGTCGGCGAGAACCGCGGTGATGTCCCGTATCAGGCCGCTACGATCGAAGGCATGCAGCGTTAGATCAACAGGGTAGGCATTGGATTGTTGCCGGCCCCAGCTGATCTCTACGATCCTCTCGGGATGGCGAAGATTCAGCCCCAGGAAATTACCGCAGTCCTGGCGATGAATCGTCACGCCGCGCCCCTGCGTGATGTACCCGACGATTAACTCGGGCGGCACCGGTCGGCAACAGCGCGCAAAATTGCACATCAGGTCGCCGATACCGCTGACTGCCACCGAGTCCGGTTTGGTGGGACGTTTCTTCGAACTCCTTCGGCTGCGAATTCGATCCGGCAATTCGGTGCCGCGCAGATTTTGAAGCGCCGTCGCGATGGACGCAGACGTAAGGTCGCCGGCGCCGAGCGATACACACAGCGCATTGGTGTCCTTCAGCTTTAGCTGTTTTGCAACAAGGTCGGTCGCGACCTCTTTTTCACCAAGTCGAGCGAGTTCGCGGTCCAGGATCTCGCGCCCCTGCCGCTCGTGCTGGTCTCGATCCTGGTGCCGAAACCAGTTGCGGACCTTGGCGCGCGCTCGTGCCCCCGCGAGATAGCCGAGCTTAGGACTGAGCCAGTCTCTGCTAGGTTTAGCCTGGCTGCCCGTAATGATCTCGATCTGGTCGCCGTTTTCGATGTGATAGGTCAGCGGCACGATGCGGCCGTTAACCTTAGCACCACGGCAGCGGTGACCGACCTGCGTGTGTACCTGGTAGGCGAAGTCCAGCGGCGTCGCTTTAGCGGGCAACTCCACAACGTCACCCTTCGGGCTGACTGCATAGACACGGTCTTCGAAGAAGTCGTCACGGATCTGGTCGAGCAAATCGGCGCCGTCATTGGCGGGCTCGAGCAGCTGCCGCAGGAACTGGATCTTCTGATCAAAGGCGGCCTGTGATGCGCCGCCTTCCTTATATCGCCAGTGCGCGGCAACACCAAGCTCGGCGAATCGATGCATCTCGTGCGTACGAATCTGCACCTCTAGCGTCTTTCCCTCGGGCCCCACGACCGCCGTGTGCAGCGACTGGTAGTTGTTATCCTTGGGGTTCGCGATGTAATCATCAAACTCGCCAGGAATGTACGACCACAAATTGTGGACTACTCCGAGAGCGGCGTAGCAGTCGCTGATATCGTCGACGAGAATCCGCACGGCCCGGATGTCGTAGAGTGAGTCGATGCCGCGGTCCTTCTTCTGCATCTTTCGCCAGATGCTGTAAATGTGTTTCGGACGCCCGGATATCGTGGCCGATATGCCCTGTTCGTCGAGCTCTTGCTCGAGGGTTTGCCGAACCCGGTCGATGAATTTCTCTCGCTCCGCTCGCCTCTCGTTCAATGTGCGCGCGATATCGAGATAGGCGTCGGGGTCCAGGTAGCGGAACGACAGGTCTTCCAGTTCCCACTTCAGTTGCCACACGCCCAGGCGATTGGCGAGAGCCGAGTAGATCTCGCGAGCTTCCAGCGCCAGGGCCTCTTGAGTTTCTCGGGGTGAGTCCTTGGCGTGCCGCAGCTGATAGAGCTGCTCGGCAATGCGAACGAGTACCAGACGAACGTCCGACACGACGGCGAGGAGCATCTTGCGCAAGGCCTCGGACTGCTGAACGGCGAGTGCTTCTCCCGGCCGCCAGTGTGCCGGGAGTGTGAATTGATTAAGTTGTTGCAAACCTATAATAAATCGAGGAAGATCTTTTAATTGATTGTTTTTTATTGATTTAATATCAACGAAACCGTCGCGGCATAGCGGGTACATGCGTACCGCGGCCAATAACGCCTCGGGAAGTCCCAGAGGCGCAACGATTTCGGCGATTTGACGACCTTCGTCAATGGCATCGCCAAGACCATCCTTCGGCGCAATGGTTTCGAGATAGGACTGAGCGGCTGCAACGATGTCGCCTGTATCGCCGTGGTTGCCCGGATTTTCTGCGCCGCGTGCGGACATTATCAAAGTTGCCCAAGTGTGCCTGTTGCTGGAATACCCGTTATCATACGCGCAGTTTCGTTTGGCAAAAAAGCAGGTCTCGATGGCAGGTCACAGCAAGTGGGCGAATATTCAGCACCGCAAGGGCGCTCAGGATAAGAAGCGGGGCAAGCTCTTCACCAAGTTGATTCGCGAAATCACCGTTGCCGCGAAGATGGGTGGCAGCGACATCGATGCGAATCCGCGCCTGCGTCTTGCGGTCGACAAGGCGAAATCGCAGAGCATGCCGAAGGACAATATCGAGCGAGCCATCAAGCGCGGCGCCGGCGAGACCGAGGGCGCCGACTACCAGGAAATCCGCTACGAGGGCTATGGCCCGGGTGGCACGGCCGTCATGGTGGATTGCCTGACCGATAACCGCAATCGAACCGTGGCGGACGTGCGCCATGCCTTCACAAAGTTTGGCGGCAATCTTGGCGCCGATGGCTCGGTGAATTACCTCTTTAACCAGGTCGGTCAGCTGCTGTACCCGGAGGGCAGCGACGAAGAGACGGTAATGGAGGCGGCCATCGAGGCAGGCGCCGAGGATGTCGTTGTCGAGGATGATGGTTCGATCGAGGTACTCGCGGAACCTGGCGAATTTGAGACCGTCAGAGATGCTATGCGGGCAGCGGGTCTGGACCCTGAATCTGCCCAGGTCACGATGCGGGCCTCTACGAGCGCGGCGCTGGAGGCCAAGGAAGCCGGTTCGATGGTCAAGATGCTCGAGATGCTCGAGGACCTCGACGACGTTCAGGAAGTCTATAGCAACGCTGACATCAGCGACGACGTATTGGCTCAGCTCTGAGACGGCCATTGACCGATAAACAGCGCATACTTGGTATCGATCCAGGATCACGCCTGACCGGGTTCGGCGTGCTCGACTTCCTGGGTGACTCGCCCGTTTACGTGGCCAGCGGCACCGTATCGAGCACGGATGGCGCTTTCGCGGATCGACTGCGGCGCATATTTGATTCGGTTGGCGATATCGTTTTGGAGTTTCAGCCGGACATCGTCGTGATTGAAAGCGTTTTCATGCACAAGAATGCGGGCAGCGCGCTGAAACTGGGCCACGCTCGTTCGGCCGCGATATGCGCAACGTTTCAACACGGCGTCGACGTGTTTGAATATGCGCCGCGAGAGATTAAGCAGGCCGTCGTCGGGACCGGCGCCGCCACCAAGGAACAGGTGCAACATATGGTGGTGTCAATACTCAAGCTCGCGGGGGTTCCGGCGCCCGATGCTGCGGATGCGCTCGCGGCCGCGCTTTGTCACGGTAACCAGCGGCGTATACACGCCCAGCTCGGCACCGGCAACGCCATCGCGGGAAGTCGATGATCGGGTCGCTGCGCGGTCGCCTGGCCTTCAAACAGGCGCCACAAATCGTAATCGAGTGTGGCGGGGTGGGTTACGAGGTGGAAACGCCGATGTCGACATTTCTCGATTTGCCCGAGGTTGGCGCTGATCTGTTCTTATTCACGCATCTGCTGGTGCGCGAAGACGCGCAGATCCTGTATGGCTTCGCGACCAACGATGATCGTTCGCTGTTCAGAACATTGCTCAAGGTTAATCGCGTCGGCGCGAAGATGGCGCTGGGGGTACTCTCGGCAATGACGGCGAACGATTTTCGCCGCTGCGTCGAATACGAAGACACAGGCACGTTGTCGAAGATTCCGGGAGTAGGGCGCAAGACGGCGGAACGGCTGATCGTCGAGATGCGCGACCGGATCGATACGACACTGCCAACCGCGGCGGGCTCGACGCCAGTCGGCGGCGGCGCCAGCGCGCGGAGCGAGGCGTTCGACGCGCTGCTCTCGCTCGGCTACAAACCGAACGAGGTCAACAAGCTGATCGGAAAACTGGATACCGACAATCAGTCGGCCGAGGACATTATTCGGCAGGCACTCAAACAGGTGGCGAAGTAGATGGTGGGTATCGAACATGATCGTTTGACGAGCGCGGAGCCCGCACCCGAGGACAAGGCGTTCGACCGGACGATACGCCCCAGGACGCTCGCCGACTACGGGGGTCAACCGGGCGTCAGGCAGCAGATGGAGGTCTTTATCGAAGCGGCGCGCCGCCGCGGCGAGGCGCTCGATCATGTGCTGATCTTCGGCCCGCCGGGGCTCGGCAAGACAACCCTTGCGCACATTGTGGCAAACGAGATGGGCGTCAACATGCGACAGACATCGGGTCCGGTGCTCGAACGCCCGGGCGACCTGGCGGCGCTGCTGACCAACCTCGAGCCGAATGACGTGCTGTTCGTCGACGAGATTCACCGCCTTAGCCCGGTGGTGGAAGAGGTCCTGTATCCGGCGATGGAGGACTTCCAGCTTGACATCATGATCGGCGAAGGACCCGCCGCCCGTTCGATCAAACTCGATGTGCCGCCGTTCACGCTGGTCGGCGCAACGACGCGGGCCGGATTGCTCACGTCACCGCTGCGAGATCGCTTCGGTATCGTGCAACGCCTCGAGTTCTATTCCAGTATCGATCTCGAGGCGATCGTCAATCGATCCGCAGGAATACTGGGCCTGCCGATCGAGCAGGAAGGCGCAACGTCGATCGCGACTCGATCGCGCGGCACGCCGCGTATCGCAAATCGATTGCTGCGTCGTGTCCGGGACTTCGCCGAAGTCGAAGGGGACGGTGTCGTGACCGGTGCCGTGGCGCAGAGTGCTATGGACGTGCTGCAGGTCGACCCACACGGTTTTGACGCCATGGACCGGCGCTTGCTGCAGACAATTATCGAAAAGTTTGACGGCGGTCCGGTCGGGATCGAGAGCCTGGCGGCCGCCATCGGCGAGGAGCGCGGCACGATCGAAGACGTGGTTGAGCCTTTCC
>CAMYMR010000100.1 GCA_947259285.1 uncultured Woeseiaceae bacterium
CCGCGCCACGGCGACCGGTTCCCCTACTTCGTCAACTATGTCGAGCGCGATCCGCAATTCGTTGCCAGCCATTTCGGCGTGCCGATGGCCGAGCAGGTTTTCGCGCTCGAACCGGGCGATACGGCCTGGCACGGCCCCTTCGAGTCGGAGTACGGCATGCACCTGGTCCTGCTGACCCGCAAAGCCGCTGGCCGGTACCCGGAGTTCGAGGAAATCGAGGCAAATGTGCGTGACGATGCCGAGCGCGAGGCGATTGCCGAGCAGAAAGACAAAGCGATCCAGGCGATTGTCGACACGTACGAGATTCGTCGTACTTATGAGCGCGACGTGATCGGGTAGCTGCGATGACCATGTATCGCTTCCTCGTGTTGTCCACTTTGTTGCTTGCGCTGACGGCGCAGGCGCACGACGCGCGCCCGAACTACGTACAGATCACCGAGACTGAAACCAACACCTTCAGCGTGTCGTGGAAGGTGCCGACCAGCATGCCCGGCAGCGCCTTGCCCTACCCGACGCTGCCAGACGACTGCGTTGCCGACCGCCAGCCGGCGTGGCAGCAGGCAGGTGCCGAATACGTCGGCCAGCAGGTGTTTCATTGCGAGCAGGGGCTGTCGGGGCGCGTGGTTGGCATCGAGTTCCCGATCATTAACCCCTCGTTGTCGACGCTGTACAAGATCAGGCTCGGCAATGGCGAAGAGCACCTGCGCATCCTGAAGCCCGACGAAACCGAGTGGACCGTGCCCGACGCGGAGAATCAGTTCGCCGTTGCAACGCAATACACCGCACTCGGCGTGGAACACATCTGGATCGGCATCGATCACCTCTTGTTCGTGGCCTGCCTCGTGTTCATTGCCGGTACGTCCCGTCGCCTCTTGATTACGATCACGGGGTTTACCGTGGCGCATTCGATCACGCTTGCCTTGTCGACACTCGATCTCGTGCGCATACCCACACCGCCGGTGGAAGCGGCGATCGCGCTCAGCGTTGTATTCATGGCCTGGGAGATCGCCAAAGGCAACAAAAACTCGCTGACGCATCGCTACCCGATCGCCGTGTCGGCGTCGTTCGGTTTATTGCACGGTTTCGGTTTCGCGGCCGTATTGCGCGATATCGGTCTGCCGCAAACGGAGCTGCCGGTCGCGCTGCTGTTTTTCAACGTGGGCGTCGAGATCGGGCAGATCCTGTTCGTGCTCGCCCTGCTGGTCGGTTTCTTCGTACTGCGCGCAGTGTATCTGCGCGTCTCGCAAGCGGCCGCAGCCGGAGAACTGCACTGGTCGGCGCTAACGACGCCGGCGAGTTTCGTCATCGGCAGCCTGGCGAGTTACTGGATGATCGATCGTATCGCCGGTTTCTGGGCGTGAATTGAATCAACACTGCAGGAGCAGAGCACAATGTTGGAAACCGCTGGGGAATACCTCTACGCAAACACAACGCTCTTGTTCTTTACTATTCTGGCACTGGGCTACCTGGTCGGGAAGTTGGGATTCGGGGAATTCAGGCTTGGCGCGGTAGCTGGCGTGCTCTTCGTTGGCCTTTTCTTTGGCCACAATGGATTCGAAATCGGGCCGGCTGCCCAGACGTTCGGTTTCTCCATCTTCATATTTGCGGTGGGCTATGAAGCTGGACCGCAGTTCTTCCAGGTCATGCGGACCGATGGGCTGCGATACCTGAGCCTTGCGCTGGTCGTCGCCGTCACAGGCGTATCGCTTACGCTGATGCTGGTTCGCGCATTTAACTTCGAGCCGGGCATTTCCGCTGGTTTGCTCGGCGGCGCAATGACTACGACACCAACACTTGCGGCGGCGCAGGAGGCGCTACGCTCTGGAAACGTCCTGCCACCCGATGGATTTCCGGTTCAACAAGCGATCGACAACGCCGGCGCCGCGTATGCCATCACATACCTGTTCGGCGTCATCGGCCTGATACTGCTTTTGAGAATCTTGCCGCGTCTCCTGAATATCGACCTGCCCGCACAGGCTGCCGCATTGAAAGTTTCCGGGACAAGCTTAGGGCAGCAGGCGAAAAACATGGTGCCGCGGACCTACCGTGTGCTTTCGGATGGGGACTCCGTGCGTGAAGTGGAAGATAATGCCGGACGCCTGCGCATTATGCAGGTACGACGTAACAACGAGTTGCTGGAGTTCGAGCTCACAACACGACTCGAGCGCGGCGATGAAATGCTCGTCCTTGGTACGCCTGGCGCGTTTGTTTCGCTGCCCACCGGTCGTTTCACTGAAACGCCGGACGTGGCCAACTTCAATACCAAGCTCGAGTCGGTTCGAGTGATCATCGAGAACACCGCTTTGGCGGGCAGGAGTCTGAGTGAGCTAAGGGCTCACAGGGGACCGGCCGGAATCTTCATCCTCGACATTCGACGTACGGGCGTCGAGTTGCCCTTGGAAAGCGACGTTGTGCTTCAGAAAGGCGACGTTGTCCGCTTTCTCGGCAATGAGCTTGCCGTCAAACGCGCGATTTCTATGGCCGGTCACGCGGAACGCGACGTCGACGAAACGGATCTCCTCTCGGTCGCAATTGGAATCGGCGTCGGTATCCTTATTGGATCGCTGACCGTGAGCATTGCCGGCGTCTCGATTGGCCTGGGTTCGGCGGGAGGCCTGCTGGTATCGGGCCTCGTAGTCGGATACCTGTACTCGAGTGCCCCCAGGTTTGGTCGCATTCCGGATGCAGCGCTGTCACTGCTCAAGGAACTCGGGCTGCTGATGTTCATGACCGTCGTGGGAATTAGCGCTGGCGGACAGGTCGTCGAAACGCTATTTTCGGCTGGCCTGCCCCTGATCCTGTGTGGGATAGTGTTAACGGTCACACCCGTTTTCGTCGCTTATGTGTTTGGCACGCAGGTGCTGGGATTGAACCCGGCGCTCCTGCTCGGCGGAATCGCAGGCTCGATGACCAGCGGCGCAGCCCTCAAAGTCGTCCAGGATATCGCCAAGAGCCCAATCCCCGCGATCGGGTACACGAGCGCATACACGTTCGCGAACGTGTTTCTAACGGTCGCCGGTAGCATGTTGCCGTTGTTCGACTAATATCTCGCTACAAAGGAAGAAGCGAAACGAGGTCAAGCCATTTTATGCGGGTATCGAGGAGCGCCGCAGGGTTTCGCTGGGTCTCTCTCCAAACATACGGTGATAGTCTGACGAAAACTGGCCCATGTGCGTGAAACCCCATCCGGATGCGATCTCTACGACCTGTGCAGATCCGTAATCGCCACGCAGCAAATCATTCCGTGCCGCGTTCAGCCTGAGAGCCTTGATGAATTGTTTGGGGGACATGCCAAAATATCCCTTGAAGGCATATTCGAGCGTGCGTCGGCTGGTTCCGGCGACCTGGCATAGTTCTTCGACCGTCCGCGGAAGCGTAAGATCGTCGAGAAGATGCTGCTCGACGCGCTGCGCGACATCGATCCTGCCCAATGCAATTGAACTTCCGCTCGTCGATGATGATGTTCCGGCACGCATGCAGGTCGCGAGTCGGCGGAGAAATTCATGCTCGAGCTCCAATGCCAATCGGTTTTCGATATCGGGGTCATCGCCGAATCCGTCAAATTGGCCCTCGAGCCAGTCGCCCATCTCCTGTATCGCGTCGGAATCGCATGGAATCGGGTGAGCCGTGCTGGAGAGCTTCCCGGCGAGTACCGGTCCGCCGAGATTCCTGAGCATGGCTTCAGCATTGCCGATGACCGAGATGCAGTAAGCCGCGACGCCCGGCGGGACGACAAGGTCGAGCGTCTCGCCCGGGTTGACCGCCAGGACGTCGCTCGGTCTTACCGAAATGCCGTGCCAAGTCGGCGAGCCCGACACTCGGACGACAAACGCAATGGTCAGGACTCGCGCTTTGCCCTGCATTCGAAGGCGGCGATTTGACGTTGTCAGACTCGCCAGAACATTGCGGACCTTGAGCTGCACGAGGTCGCCTTCGAAAGAGCCTGCGTCGAGCTGGGTGATATCCACATCGGCCCCACGCACAATGCGAATGAATTCGAGTATATCTTTCAGGCGGGTACTTCTGACGTAGTTCTGGCTTGACCCATCCATGCCTGGGAATTCTATCCTCTCTTGCGCGTTTTCGATATTCCTTCCGGAATTAAGGAGAAGAATCGTTGGGCACCGCGTGTCCGGGCAGACGACACCAGTTGGCAAGTGGTACATTGGTTGCGTAATTAGCGGATCGGCAGAATTGAAATGGCGGACAACCTGAATCCACAGTGGGAACGGCACTTCGAAGGCATCGCTGATGAACTTCTACGCTTGGCTATTGCCTGCAACTTGCGATTGCGAGAGCCCGGCGTCATTGAACGGATTCTGAGGAATGATGTGACGGTATGCGGCCGCAAGAATGAGGAGAATTTTCACAAAATGCGAAGCCTCTTGATTGCCTTCTACAACTCCGTGGGAAAGGCTGCGGAGCGTATCGGGCCAGAAGATACAAAGAGAATCATAGAGGTCATCACTGAGCAAAAGATGAAGCTCAGGGACTCCGGCGGCAAGTAAGCTACTGTGGGCGGAACGGACGCAATTCGTCCTGCCCATGGCCCACGATGCCACAACTCGATTCCGGCACCTCGTTCCAGGCACCTACGAGGTCGCTGAGCGGCTCCGAGACCACCAGCCGTGTTTCGTCGGAAAGCTTGTGCAGCACTGGATGCTCCGGGTACTGGACTCGCAGGGTCTCGACAGCAGTACTAAAAAAGAGCGTGGACGAATTGCCTTCACTGGAGTAACGGAATACCCACAGCCGGTCACCATCGGTGGTCGCCACCGACATCTGGATGGGGTGCTCGATTCCATGCGCGCGCCCGGTCGCCTCGATGAAGCCCACCGCGCGTTCGACAGCTGATGGCGGATCATCTTCCAGGCCCAGGGTCAGCGCCACGTAGAAGAACAACTCTGAGTCGGTGGAGCCCTCAATAGACGGGTATAGCGAGGGGTCGACGGCAAGCACCAGATCACGCTTGACCGTGTTGAAATCTCGTATCTGGCCGTTGTGCATCCATAGCCAGCGCCCATAGCGGAACGGGTGGCAATTGGTCTGCTGAATCGCGGTTCCGGTCGAGGCTCGGATATGGGCGAACACGAGCGGCGAAATCAGGTGCTGCGCCAGGTCCCTCAGGTTGTGATCATTCCAGGCCGGCTCGACGCTGTGGAAGACTCCTGGTCTACGGTCCGCGCTGTACCAGCCAATGCCAAATCCATCCCCATTTGTGGTCGTCGCGCCAAGCTCGGAATGCAGGCTCTGATCAATCAGTGAGTGAGCGGGTTTGAGCAGGAGTTCCTCAAGCGGGACGGGAGACCCCGAGTATGCAAGCCAACGACACATTACTACTTCCTGCGGCTATCGATTTGCTGCAACCTGCCCTCGTAGTTGAACGTCAGGAACCTTTGCATGCTGCATCGACGGAAAGCGAGCCTCCGATTATACCAAAGGACTCGGTGCAACAAGTCACCGTCGCAAACTTCATCTGTGTTGCGCGTTTTGGATAGACGCTTCGGTCCTATGACGCGGCGAGATTCGACATAACTGAGGTCCGAAGACATTCCTGCTAAACGAAAGGTTCAGAATCGGGCTTCGCCGGACAGGACGAAGCGCTCGCTTCCGGAACTCTTGTTCCATTCGAACTGGATTCCCATACCGTTGGTGAACCCAATGCTCAAGCCCACGATTCCCGCATACTTGTCGGTGTTGTCGAGCTGAATGTCGTAGCGAACGTTGAAGTCGTCGCCGTCCGGAAAGGCATCCCTCAGCGTCGCTACACCTTGCACTCGCGTGTCGATGTCGAGGTAGTTGATACCGAAGTAAGGTGTCAGAGAGTGGCCTTTGGCCAGAAAGAGCCGCCGGCCGGCGCGTACCCCCGCATTAACGGTAGTGACGTTGGACGCCTTGTCACCCCACGTATCCGTATACGATGCGGTAACGGACGTAAACCACTTGTCTATGCCGAAGGCGCCGAGCACGCCCACCGTCGCCGCGTTACGGTCGACCTGTGACTTGATCGGTAGCAGGAAAGAATCGCTAAAGTCGTTTTCGCTGCAGATCGGCGGTCGCGGCGGCTGCCCTGGTAATGTCGGGCGCGGATCAGGAATGCAGATCTCCGGAGCATCGGCGAGATCGATGTTGACATTGACGCTCGCATCCCCGGTCACCTTTCCCAAGGTTGCATAGACATTGAGAAACGGCAGCACCCAGACGTCTCCCTTGAGTTGCAGGCTTTCCGTATCACTGGTGGAGTCGATGCTCACGGCCGGGAACGGCCTCAGCTCCACATCAACCGGTGGCACAACACCCTTGCCGAACGAGAGATTGAGATCGGTAATTGTCTGATCTTGCACGTTGGGTACGTAGATGATTGAGACGCCGATCGGCAACGGCAACGCGTAACCGCGGTTAATCACCTCTTCCCCGCCAAGTGGAAACGTACGGTTGTACTCGATGTGTTCGTCGCGCGGGCTCGGACCCTCAGGATCATAAAGTCGAAAATCCTCGGGCACGCGGAGCATAACAGCCAACTGGGGCAGGACACCCCTCGCGGGCTGGCGGCCAGACTCCTCGTCCGGGGCCGATTGTTCCTCGTCCAGTGCGTTCGCCTGTGCCAGGGCCGGAGTGAAGCAAG
This sequence comes from uncultured Woeseiaceae bacterium, assembly GCA_947259285.1. Classification (GTDB taxonomy): domain Bacteria; phylum Pseudomonadota; class Gammaproteobacteria; order Steroidobacterales; family Woeseiaceae; genus UBA1847. The sequence goes on from CAMYMR010000100.1 coordinate 6,626, forward strand.
CGATCGCAGCCGCGGCGGCTAGCGCGCCGAATGCGTGTTGCAATATTCGCCCGGTAGCGTCCGAGAAGCGTTTGCGCGCCATCTTCAGTCTCGATGAGTGTCGTGAGCAGATTAATCCTTGCATGATAATTAATGTAAGCGTCGGGGCAAATTTTCGCGATACGATGTCGACAAGCTACCGATTGTTGTTGCTGTATATGAGAGGAAGCCTGCCACTTCCGCGTCATTGCCGGTATAACGGTATTGGCGGCAATGTCCTGGGCCGCGTTCGCGTATGCACAGGTAGCTGGCGCGGATAACGAGTCGGTATTCGATGAACCTGGCACACCTGCCGCAGGTGATGCGGATGCACCGACTGAATCATCGGATATGTACGACTTGCCGATCGACCAGACAAAGCGCGCATCGATATTCCGCGTCGAGTTCTGAGTTCACGCAACGGTAACGCGGCCACCGAACCTTCCCGACACCAACCACCTCGTCACTGCCTTGCCCAGAAGCCGGCATCCCGTCAATCGGCAGTTCGATACTTGCCATCGGGCACTGCCAGGACCGGGCAATCTGCCTTTCGGAGTACGCGCACGGCAAGTTTGCGGACTTCGACGTTTAGTTCATCAAAAACCGCCGAACGCTCACTGCCCGGCTCGAGTAGATTCCATCGTTCGAGAGTCTCTCGAACCGGAGGAAAGCGTGACCAGGCAATATCGTCTTTGCTTTCCTTGCCGACGTTCAAAATGGTCAACTCTGTCTGCCGCAATAGCGCTATGGCAAGCGCATACGCGAAGGCCCTTTCGCTGGCCCTGGAGAAGTCCGTCGGGTGGAGCACCGACGTGACAAGTGGGATCGCTGTTCTCATCGGGTTCGATTCTGCAGCCTAGTCGCGTTGAATTCTGCCGAAATTAGCAACATGCGGTCGCTTGCTTACAGGTTCGCTGCAGATTCGGCGTTTGGCTGTGGCGCAATCTGGATAGTCCTAGCGACTCTACGGTGGAGAATGGTCGGACAAGCGCGGCGCGCGTACGCGCCGCCTAAATCGATCACGCAATAACAGCCGGAGAATCGAGATGAGTCCGCAACGAACGTTGTCCCTGCAAACAACAATCATTTCCGCCCTCGCGGCCACGCTCCTTGTCCTGCCTGTCGGAGCGGCGTTGGCACAAGATACTGGATCGCCGGACAAGGGCAAGGTGGTCGAACAGCCGAAACCCTATTCCCCCTACGTGGATCAACACTTCCCGCAGCGGGTGCTCTTCGGCGATATGCATCACCATTCCTCGTTGTCAGTGGATAGTGGCTTGATCGGGAACACAAACGGCCCGGACGTAAGCTTCCGGTTTGCCCGGGGTGAGAAGGTCAAGTCCAACACCGGACAGGTGGCAAAATTGGCCCGGCCACTGGATTTCCTGGTTGTCACGGACCACGCGGAGTATCTCGGCATCGCCAAGCTTCTCAACGAGGCAAACCCAGAGTTGCTGGCAACCGACATCGGTAAAGAGTGGTACGCGCAAATGAACGGGAGCCCGGACGAAGCCTGGCAAGCAGTCGTTTCCATGCAGCAGGACTTCGTTTCCGGCGTACCGAAATTCGATAATCCCAAGGTCAAACGC
>CAMYMR010000101.1 GCA_947259285.1 uncultured Woeseiaceae bacterium
CGGCAGCGTTTCCCAGACCTGCGGAAGAAACGTCGTACGGCGTCCGTCTGCGATGATAACGAGTCCATCCGTGCCCGGCGTCAACCGGTTCAGCAGATCCGCTTCATCGGTGACTGGCATCGATTCAAGTGGCGTCAGCACGGAAACCTCCAGCCTGATGGCTCCGAGCTCGTCGTAGACAACAGGGTCGAAACGCGGATCCCGAAACGCCGCCTGAAACGCCGAGCGCGTCACATCCCGCGCAAGCGGGTGCACGGCCTCCAGTGTTCCACAACAGCCACGCAGCTTCCCTTTCAGGCGCAAGGTGGTAAAGGTCGCACACGATTCGGTCAATGCCTGAGGCCACTCGTCGCATCTGACGGGTAAGGGCTCCTTATGGACGAGGCCGTGCTCGATGGAGCCGCGTGCAAGACGCAAGAGATCCTCGCCGGGCAGATCCTGTCGATCAGGCGATTTCATGCGCTTCGGACCCAACGTATCGTTGCCCATCGACCGCAGTTTCGCGGGAATTGAGGTTCCTTTTTACCATGCTTTTTTATTGGGGGTTCAACGCGACATCTCAAGCTTGGCGGCAAAGCTGCAACTCGATCCAGCGGGCAATGTCAATTTCTGGTCGACAGGCGGAAACACTTTGCCGGATAATCCCGGGGATCTCATCGAGTAATCCATGTTCCACGTTGTCGATACCAATATTTTCGATCGTCCACTTCTGGACGAACTCTGTGAACTGACCACTCTCGTCCGCACTGTCGCGAAACCAACGGAGGGGGCTCGCGGTCTGCAACGGCTTGCGCCGACCCGGCGTGCGATGCTGTATTTCACGCAGCCCTCCACGCGCACGTTCCTTTCGATGAACAACGCCTGCCATATCCTCGGGATCCGCACCAGCGAGATCCGCCATCCGGAGGTGTCGTCAGAGGTCAAAGGCGAGACCTTCGAGGACAGCATCCGCACGTTCAGCTCGTACGTCGACCTGATAATCATGCGGACGCCGGAAGCAGGCTATGCCGCGCGTGCCGCGGCACTCATGGATTCCATTCCGCGCCCGGTGCCGATAATCAACGCCGGCAGCGGCAAGGACCAACATCCGACTCAGGCCTTGCTCGATATCTATACGCTGGAGCGCAGTTTCGAAGACTCGGGAGGCATCGACGGCAAAACTATCGGCATGATGGGCGACCTGAAGCGCGGGCGCACGGCGCGGTCTCTCTCGCGCCTCATGCGCCATTACGAGGGCGTAAGGCTGGTCTTCATTGCTCCCGACGGCTTCGAGATGGAGCCGGATATCAAGGCGTTCCTGGCCGAACACAATATCCCTTGCGAGGAAACCGGGCGCCTTCACGAGATCCTGCCCGAACTGGATGCTATCTACGTCACCCGAATACAATCCGAGCACGACGTTGATGACGAGTCCTCTGCGGTGAACCTCGCACCGTTTACGGTCGGTACACACGAGCTCGGCCTGCTCAAGGAATCCGCGGTCGTCATGCACCCGCTGCCTCGCGGACCGGAAATCACTATAGAGGTGGATCAGGACCCGCGGGCCATGTACTGGCGCCAGGAGCGAAACGGAATGTGGATGCGGGTGGCCCTTATCGCAAAGATATTCGACCTCGATCAGGAAATCAGGGATCTGGCATCCGGCCTTGGCTGAGTAGAATCTCCTTTCCTACCTCAGTTGCCGAACATCACCCACAACAGCAGGTGCCCCGGTAGCTGCAACACCAGCGGCACCGCCGCCATCAACACCAGCATGTGTTGCACGGGCGTGAGGTTTTCGCCCACAGCGACCGGCAACCGGTAGACATGATTGATGTTCGGCTCCGGTCTTGTCAGCCAGCGCGTCAGCAACAGCACGAGCCAGGCAATCAGCACCGCCCATGGATATACGCCGGGATCATAACCTAACCGCCACGGGCCCCAGACAATCACCGCCAGCAACGGCACGTGGAACAACGACACCGCGCGCAGCCACAGCGGGCGCTGATTGTCGAACATGTAGTCAGCGAGGGTGGTCACGCGCGGCAAGCGCAGCAGGGCGCCGAAAAAGCTCACGCTCCATAAAGTCTCCGGAACCAGCACCATGCAGGCTGCCAGGCTGACGATGAAAGTACTCTCCAGCCAAAGGCCGGGCACGAGCGCGAGAAACGCTATGTCCGAGAACCACAGGAAATTGGCCGGGCCGCGATGCCGCCAGTAGACCAGGACGATCGAGAGCACCATCGCGGTCCATGCGACTTTGAGCGATAACGGCACGACGGTGCTTGCCAGCAGATTTTCGCCCATTGGGTTGCGCCTGTGTAGTCATGCCAGCCCGCAGCGCCGATACATACGCCGGGGGCCGATCGATTATGTTCGCGGACATTTCAGTTTCTTAGGTGTCGGTGGTACCTGGGGCGAACCGATGCACGACTGATACACCCAAACCCCACGAATTGCACCCCGAAATTCCCAACGCCGATCGTAATTTTACATATTACAGGGCCGCCGCGACGGGATTCAGCACCATCGGACCTGGGTCACAGTATTCGTCGAAGGTGTCGTGCGAGACTTCTGTCAAATCGACCCTGACACCATCATCGCGAAGCTTGCTCGCGATACCTGCGCGGAGGAATGTGACGTGTCCAACGAATTCCGACATCTGCTTCTTGCAGTCATCACTTTTTCAATTGTTGCAGGCTGCGGCGGCAGCAGCAGCGGCGGCGGCGACCTCATTCCGCCCGTTCCCACGAGCGAACTCGTAACGATTACCTCCGACAACGCGACCACCGTCGCTGGTGTGGTTGCCCAGCAGGTTCTGGACGACAATCTTTTCGGCACCCTTACAACCACCGGACTGCCGATCGCAAGCGCCGGCCCGGGTGCGGCGATTGCCCTGTCGAGCCTGTCCGCGGTGCCGCTGCCGGCCAATATGCTCGCGGCGCAGTCGACGCTTGAGAACTGTGCTGTCGACGGCACTGTTGATGTAACCATAGAGGTTTCGAGCTCGCTGACGATTTCTCCTGGCGATCGATTCGCCTTCCAGTTCAATGCCTGTGATGACGGGACAGGCAGCGTTTTGAATGGCGGCCTCGTCTTGACGGTGACCGATTTCGAAGGTGACCCGACCGGCGAACAGTTCCTGCTCGGTGTGAGCATGGAGCTAAGCGCGTTCCAGGTCACGCAGGACGGCATCGTTACCGGCGCGTCGGGCACTATCAGCGTCGCAGTCGACTCGACCATGCCGCCGATTACGACAATCACCGTATCGTCAGCCTCGCTGACCACGACTCACGACGGCGTAACCGAGACTGTGACGGGCATGACGATCACCGTCACCGAAAACGGGGGTACGGTCCCGGCATCGGTCACGGTCGAAACGTCGTTCCGGATCTCGAGTCCGCGTCTCGGCGGCGATGTCATTGTCAGCACATCGATCAGCCTGCAGAGTTCGGGTGAAGGGTACCCGTTCACGGGTCAGCTCGAGATCACGGCAGCCGGCGATACGGGGATCGTCATTATCGCGCTCGACACCGATACGGCCCGCCTGGAAATCGACATTGATGGCGACGGCTCGCCGGACGAAGTCATCGATTTGAGCTGGGTGGAACTCCTGGCGGCAGGCGACGCAGCCTGACTTTCAGCGGCAACCTGAAGATACGACGAAGGCCCCATCGGGGCCTTCTTTGTCCCTGGCGACCAAATATTTGGGGTCAGAGTAAAAATTCGTTGCTTCAGCGAGAAGGTTTGAGTGCTTGAACGCTATTTTTACTCCGACCCCAAATTTGGAAGTATCTACTCTTCATCGCACGACCATTTGCTATCCTTGCTGGATATTGATTCGGGCAAGTTGTATTCGCTGTGGTGCAAGGCATTGATACTCATTATCGGGCGTGCAATTTGTGCGAGGCAATCTGCGGTCTCGAGATCCGTACGCACGGCCCCGAGATACTATCGATACGCGGCGACAAAGACGATCCCATAAGCCAGGGCTACATCTGTCCGAAAGCCACCGCTCTCACCGACATCCATAACGATCCGGATCGCTTGCGCCGGCCGGTGAGGAAGATTGACGGCGAATGGCGCGAAATCGCCTGGGACGAGGCGTTCGAATACGCGGCGAAGGCGATCGTTGCATTGCAGGAAAAGCATGGACCCGACAGCGTCGCCTTTTTCGCCGGCAACCCTAGCGTTCACAACTGGGGCAACATGACGCACGGCCTTCTGCTGCGCAAAGCTGTCGGCACGCGCAGCCATTTCTCGGCAACCTCGTTGGATCAGCTGCCTCACCACCTGGCCGGCCTGAAGATGTATGGGCACCAGTTCTTTGTGCCGATACCGGATATCGACCGTACTCAGCTGTTCGTGATATTTGGCGGCAACCCGCTTGCATCGAACGGCAGCATGATGACGATGGCCGATGCGCGGGGAAAACTGAAAGCTCTCCGGACGAGGGACGGAGAACTGGTCGTGTTCGACCCGCGCAGGACGGAAACCGCAGCCGTGGCCGACGAACACTACTTCGTCAAGCCGGGAAGCGATGCGTACGTGCTCACGGCCATTATTCATGAGCTATTTGCCGAAGAACTCGTCCGCTGCGAGTACCTGGGCGGCGTCCTCAAACACGTTGATGCGGTCGAGCAAGCCGTGGCAGCCCTTACACCGGAACTAGCCGAGCAAAAAAGCGGCGTCCCCGCCGGGATGATCCGGCAGCTGGCTCGACGACTGAGTGAAACGGAACGCGCCGTCGTTTACGGCCGCATGGGCGTATCGGTACAGCGCTTCGGCGCGCTTTGCCAGTGGGCGATACAGGTCATCAACATTCTGATCGGCGCGTTCGATAGACAGGGCGGCACGCTGCTGACGACGCCGGCGTTCGACAGTGTACAAAAGGGCAGCCGCGGCGCCGGGAGCTTTGATCGGTTTCGCAGTCGCGTAAGAGGATTGCCTGAGCACGGTGGTGAACTGCCGGCCGTCACGCTCGCCGAAGAAATACTGACCGAGGGCGAAGGGCAGCTTCGTGGCATGATTACCATAGCGGGTAATCCACTGCGCTCGAGTGCAGGCAGTGATCAGCTCAAGCGAGCTTTCGAGACCCTCGAGTTCCAGATGGCGATCGATTTCTACATCAACGAGACAACCAGTCACGCGGACCTGATCCTGCCACCGACCAGCCCGCTGGAGCACGACCACTACGACATCGCTTTCTTCAAGCTCGCGGTGAGGAACAGCACTCGATATAACGCGCCGGTTTTCGAGCCGGAGGAAGGCGCTCTGCACGACTGGCAAATCTTCAATGAGCTGTCGACGAAGATCTCTGCGTTAAAAGGCCGAGCGTTCAAGCCGCTGCCCGCCCCCGAAAAGCTGCTGGAAGCGGGTATCTACGACGGTGAGTATGGTCCCGAGCGAAATCCGGACGTCGCATTGACGCTCGACGCGATCAAAGCCGCTCCTCACGGTATCGATCTCGGGCCGCTGCAAGAGGGGGCCGTCGATCGTCTATGCACCGACGACGACAAGATCGACCTGTTGCCAACGCTGTATGCGGACGACCTCGCGCGGCTTCGCGAGGACGATTTCCAGGCATCCGATCTGCTGCTGATCGGCCGGCGGCACGTCAGAAGCAATAATTCGTGGTTCCACAATTACCATCGCCTTGTAAAAGGCAAACCCCGCTGGCAACTCATGATGCACCCCCGCGATTTGGAGACCCGGAACATCCAGGATGGCGCCCAGGTCAGGATCGAGTCGCGCGCTGGCAGCGTAACGACAACCGTGATCGCGACCGAGGACATCATGCCGGGGGTCGTCAGCCTGCCGCACGGCTGGGGACACGACGAGCCAAAAGCCCGGCTGAGCATCGCGTCAAAACAAGGAGGCGTTAACTGCAACGCGTTGACGGACGATCAGCTGTACGATATCGCCAGCGGCAATGCGGCTTTGAACGGCGTGCCTGTAACCGTTTCGGCGATCTGACCTGGAACACCTACTTCGATAGTCCTGTCGTTAGCGGAGCAGCCTCTCGATGTTGCCGATGACTATTCGAACTCGACCAGCAGGTCCTTCGCATCGAACTGCTCGCCGACTCTTGCGAGCACCCGCTTAATCGTTGCATCCCGTTCCGACTTGATCGACGTCTCCATTTTCATGGCCTCCATCGTCAACAGCGTATCGCCGCGCTGCACTTCCTGGCCAACCTCGACCGAAATCGTGGAAATTATGCCCGGCATCGGCGCACCAACGTGATTGGGATTGGTGCTGTCCGCCTGTTCGTTTTCATGGTGCAGCGCCTCCGAACTGCGATCCTGTATCAGCACCGAGCTGGGCTGGCCGTTGACTTCGAAGAAGATGCGCCGGTAACCGCGATCGTCCGTCTCGCTCCCCGTCAGGTAACGAATAACAATCTTGCGCCCGTCGTCCATCGTCGCAACGAGTTCTTCTTCCGGCTGCATGCCATAAAAATAGACGTGCGTTGGCAGTATGCCGACGTCGCCGAACTCCTCGCGATGCCGGCGGAACTCGGCGAACACTTTCGGGTACATGAGGTGGGACGCGAGATCGAAATCGGTTACCGGGTGTTCATGGCCTTCGTCGAGTTTGCGGCGCTCGTCATCGAGGTTCACGGGTTCGAGCAGGGAGCCTGGCCGGACCGTAATCGGGTCGCGTGACTTCAGAACTTTGCTCTGCAGCGCCTGCGGAAATCCGCCTGGCGGCTGGCCGAGCTCGCCGGCGAACAGCGAGATGACCGACTCGGGAAACGTGATATCGACATCGGGATCGAGGACCTCTTCGATGCTGGTGTCCGAGGTCACCATCATCAGGGCCATATCACCGACGACCTTTGACGAAGGCGTAACCTTGACGATGTCGCCGAATGCCATGTTGACATCGGCGTACGCACGCGCGACCTCGGGCCAGCGGCTGCCGAGCCCGAGGGACGCCGCCTGCTCCTTGAGGTTGGTGAACTGCCCTCCCGGCATTTCGTGGAGATAGACCTCGGATGCGCCCGAGCGGATATCCGGCTCGAACGCCGAATACTGCTCGCGCACCTGCTCCCAGTAATCGCTGATCAGCCGCACGTTCGACAGATCGATACCGGGAGCGGTCTCCGTGTTTTCGAGCGCGGCGACGATCGAGCCGAGGCACGGCTGCGACGTCAGCCCGCTCATCGAATCCATGGCCGCGTCGAATGCATCTACGCCCTCCTCGACCGCCGCGAGCACGGTCGCCGCGGCGGCACCGCTGGTGTCGTGCGTGTGAAAATGGATGGGTAGACCGACCTCCTGTTTGAGTTCCCGGATCAGCATGCGGGCCGCGGCCGGCTTGAGTAACCCGGCCATGTCCTTGATGCCGAGTACATGTGCGCCGGCTGACTCCAGCTCCTTCGCAAGATCGATGTAGTAGCCTAGATCGTATTTCGAGCGCATCGGGTCGAGGATGTCGCCGGTGTAGCAAATGGCCGCTTCCGCAATCTTGCCCGTCTCGCAGACCGCGTCGATCGCGAGCCGCATGTTCTCGACCCAGTTGAGACAGTCGAAGATGCGGAAAACATCGACACCCGCTTCGGCCGACCGCTGCACGAAGAAGCGCACGACGTTGTCAGGATAGTTGGTGTAGCCGACACCGTTCGATGCGCGCAACAACATTTGCTGCATCAGGTTAGGCATGCTGGCCGACAGGTCGGCGAGCCGCTGCCAGGGATCTTCGTTCAAAAAGCGCATCGCGACGTCGAATGTCGCACCGCCCCAGGACTCCACCGAGAACAGCTGCGGCAGCAGCTGTGCATAGTGCGGCGCGATACGCAGCATGTCGGTCGACCGCATGCGCGTCGCCATCAGCGACTGGTGCGCATCGCGGAATGTCGTGTCCGTGATCAGCGGTTTCCTGCTGTTCTTCATGTACTCGGCAACCGCTTCGGGACCGTCCGCTTCGAGAATCTGCCGCACACCGTTAGCCGGAGGCTGCGGCTCGATGCGCGGAGCCGTCGGCTGCTTCAGCACCCTCGGCATCTTGCGTCCTGCGACCTGGGAGTTGCCGTTGACGATGACGTCACCGATGAAGTGCAGCAGCTGTGCGCCATGGCTCCTGTCGGGCGGCAGCTCCAG
>CAMYMR010000102.1 GCA_947259285.1 uncultured Woeseiaceae bacterium
AAGCCGAAGTTCTCGAAACAGCCGCTGTTCGAACAGGGATGGCAGGCTCTGTACCCGGGCATGATCGAATGGGTCGGCGAAGCCGACGGCGGGGCGATCGACGGCGTGGACGTCAAAGCAATGACCGTTAAGCCGTTGTTCGACGAACCGCAACGAGGGGACGTCATCAACGTGATTCCCCCCCAGAAAGCGGGCGCAATCGCCGAAGTTGCCGGGCTCACCAATGACGCCGGCTGGTGTCCGGTCGACCAGCGCACGTTCGAATCCAGGGCGCAAAAACACGTCCACGTGATCGGTGACGCCGCGATTGCCAATCCGATGCCGAAATCCGGCTACGCCGCCAGCAGCCAGGGCAAGGTCTGTGCAACCGCCATCGTGGCCAGTCTTAGCGGTCAGGATATGCCGGAGCCTTCGTACGTGAATACCTGCTACAGTCTCGTTGGGCCGGATTACGGCATCTCTGTCGCTGCCGTTTACCGACTCGGCGACGACGGCATCGCCGCTGTCCAGGGCGCTGGCGGCGTGAGCCCGAAGGATGTCGAGTCCAGTTTTCGGGTCGCCGAATCGCGTTATGCTGTGGGCTGGTATCAGAGCATCACGTCCGATATCTGGGGCTAGACACGGAGCACGATGCATGCAAAGGCCATTTTCCAAGCGATTACCGACACTTCTCACCGTCTTCGCAGCACTTGCTGTTCTGTCGGCGTGTACCAGTTCGGATGATCAGGGCGAAGTCGCCAGCGACGTTGACACGACGATGGACAGTCTCGTCAGTGCCACCTGGCTTCGCGAGCACCTCAACGACCCCGACCTCGTCGTCATTGATGCGACGGTGCTAGTCGAGTCGGACGGCAGTGGCAATATGGTGTCAGTGAACGGCAGAGTCAGCTATGAAGGCGGCCATATCCCGACGGCAGTTTTTGCCGATTTCATGGGCGATCTCTCCGACGCAGACAGCCCGCTGGAGTTCGCCGTGCCGTCACCCGAGCAGTTTGCCGCCGCCATGGGGGCGCTGGGTGTCGGCGACGACTCCCGCGTGGTTTTGTACGACACCAACAGCATGTCCTGGGCAGCCCGCGTCTGGTGGATGCTGCGCTGGATCGGATTTGATCGGGCGGGGTTGCTTGATGGCGGGCTGGATGCCTGGAAGGCCGCGGGCGGGTCCGTGTCAACCGAACCTGTCTCCCCGACAGCGAAGTCTCTCACCGTCAAGCTGCGCCCCGAGCTGATTGCCGACCAGGACGAAGTGCGCGCATCCATCGACCATTACCGGCGCCTCGAACGTGCCGGTCACGTCGCTATTCGACGAATCAGGAAAATTTCGCTCACACGACGAACTGGACGCGTTATTCGAAAGTGACCGCGAAACACGAACCATCACTTACTGCGGTGGCGGAATTGCTGCATCGGCAGATGCCTTCATCATGACCCGACTTGGCTTCACGGACGTTGCCATCTACGGCGCCTCGCTGCAGGAATGGGCGGCCAACCCTGGCAATCCGATGGACCTTGTAATGGATTTCGAGGAGAGCGAAGACTAGCCGACACCCTCCGCGCGCTGGTTATTGGACAGAAAACGAGCCAAACTGGCTCGAGCTTCATTCGAAGAGAAATGAGATGACGGATCGGGACAAGGACTTTGTCGGTTCGATACCCGAGATCTATGACACTTTCCTGGTGCCGCTGATATTTGAATCGTATGCCGAAGATCTGGCCGCCCGGGTCAGCGCATTGAGTCCATTGTCCGTGTTGGAAACGGCAGCCGGCAGTGGTGTCGTGACCCGCGCGTTGGCCGCGCGGTTGCCTTCCGAATCTCGCTACACCGTGACAGACCTGAATCAACCGATGCTCGATCACGCCGCGAACCTGCAGGGTCCGGACGAACGTATAACCTGGCAACAGGCGGACGCGCTGGACCTCCCGTTCGAGGACGCTCTGTTCGATGCCGTCGTCTGTCAGTTCGGCGTCATGTTCTATCCGGATAGAGGAGCCAGCTATGCCGAAGCGTACCGGGTCCTCAAGCCGGGCGGCTCACTCGTATTCAATGTTTGGGATCGAATTGAAACAAACGAATTCGCCGACGTCGTCACAGCCGTCGCGGCCGAGGTCTTTCCAAAGGACCCTCCGCAGTTCCTGCCTCGCACTCCACATGGATACTACGACGAAGATCTGATTCGGGAAGAATTAGGTGTGGCGGGCTTTACGAATGTGGACTACGAGTCGCTGGAAGGAACAAGCTCCGCTCCATCTCCCCGCCATCCTGCGGTGGCCTATTGCCAGGGCACACCGCTTCGCAACGAGATTGAAGCGCGCGATGCCGACCTTCTGGATCACGTGACCGATCGTGCGACAGTAGCAATTGCGGAGCGATTTGGCTCAGGAGCGGTGTCCGCAAGGATTTGTGGTCATATCATTACCGCTACTCGTTAGCGCGGGCTACAATTTTCGCCGCTTTGGCAAGAAGGAGGGCTTGCCGATCGTGAACAAGCCCTTACTTTGTTTGGCGTGCGCCGTTGCCGGAATCCTGGTCGCTGATAGACACCCGGTCATGGCTGCCTTACGTTTCTGACCTCGAACGCGAATAACTTTCCAAACAAGCTCAAGTTGAGCTGCTCAAAACAGGAATTCAGAGCGATCAAGTAACTGACTTCGCCGTACAGACAATGAGAAACGGCCTCTGTCTACGTGGAGGCATAAGTCCGGCGAACGGAAAACGAAGGGCTTTGCGATGCGTAATATAGACGCCTAGTCGGACTCTTTCGCCATGTGCTCACGAAAGAACGTCGCATCACGCAGGGCGGCGCGTTTCATGTCCTCTTCCCCGAAGAGGTGATCGTCACCCGGGTAGCTGAAGAACCGGTACTGCTTGCCGCGCATGTAGAGCTCTTTCGCCAGCCGCTCCGACCACTTGTAGGCTGCGCCGCTATCACCGACTGCATGGTGGATGATGATCGGCGTCTGCAGGTGGTCCAGGTGTAACAGCGGTTCGGCGACGCGGTAGTCAAAGTCACCGCCGAACTCCGCGATCCGGCCGCGCAACCGCTCGATGACCGACTTCGGCGTATCGCTGCTGTCTGGCGCCTCCGGGTCCTCGTAGCGCGAGTAATAGTAAGACTGGTCCCAGATGTCGCCGCCGACGCTCGACCACATAGACGCGGCTTTGACCCGGTTCGTGGCCAGAAGCGCCCGCAGTGTGACCTCGCCGCCCATCGAATGCCCCCACATGAAAACATTATCGGTGTCGGCCAGCGGCAGCGTACGAAGACCCGCGAGCAAATTCAGGACGTCCTCGGTGTAGTAGCTGGACTCGAGCATGCCCTCGGTAAACTCGATGCCTTCCGAGCTGTTGTGCCCGCGAAAATCCGGCATCACGACGATGAACCCCCGTGCCACAAACAGTTCCGGAATACGTCGATAGTAGTCGCCGGGCCGCCAGTCTTTATCTTCTGCGGTAATTCCATATCGCGGTGGGTCCGGATGGTGGCCATGATTTGCGATCAGCACTGGGAAACCACTTATTGGCAACGGCGCGTCGGGAACCGCGACCATCGCGTGCACGGTGAGACCGGCCGACTCGTACGAAAACAGAAACGCGCTGAAACCAACGCCGCCCTCAATTTCACCCATCATGGCCAGCACCACGTCGCGATCTTCGGCGCGAAGTTCGTCGATCGACTTTGGCGGCGGCGGGAGCGCGGAAGTCGGCGACGAACAGGCCGCTGCCGACAGCAGCAGCAACAGCAAGATGACTATGGTGCGCAGCGGGACGCTCTCCTAGATCAGGCGCTCAAAGAGGAACAAGAACAGTATCGTAGCGGCAAAGAACACGAGCAGCAGGTAGCTCACCTTATCGATCTTGCCCGGGATCAGGTACCAGCCGCCTTCCTTTTCAGGAAGCCCTTGTTCTTTGAATTTCCTTTGCTGTCCCTTGATCGAGTATTCGGACCATTCTGTCTGTGTACCGTCGATCAGGCGACTCGCAATCAAGGCGACAACGATGTTGACGGCACCGCCAAACAGGCAGTACCAGGGCCAGGCAATATCCGTCTGCGTCGCAAGGTACCAGATCATCACGAAACCCACGGCGACACCAACCAGTAGACCTTTCTCCGTTGTTTGTTTCGAGAAGAAACCGAGACCGTACATGCTGAGTTTCGCGCCGACGAAATAGGATCCGATCTTACTCAATGTCTGCAGTACCGAGCCCTCGAAGGACGAGTAGATAATGGCGGGTATGATGATGAGGACCGCCCAGAACACCGTAAACAAGCGCGATACCTTGAGGTAGTGTTCCGGCGTCTCGTTCTTTCTGAAGTATTTCTCGTAGAAATCGACCGTCGAAATCGTCGCCAGCGAGTTGAACGATGAATCGAGTGACGACATCGAAGCCGCGACGATCGCCGCGGCGATGATGCCCATCAGTCCGGGCAAGCCGTAGTTGGCTGCGAAGTCCAGGATAATCGTGTTGCCGTTCTCGAATTCTTGCCCGCCGTAGTAACCGTAAAACAGAATACCGAGGAAGAAAAACAGGAAATAAATAAAGAATGCGACGAAACCCATCAGCAAGAACGACTTCTTTGCATCACCGATATTCTTGGCCGCCAGGGTTCGCTGCACCATCATCTGGTTGGCGCCGTAGACGGTTATATGGAAGATCGACATTGCGATGACGCCGGACCACACGGTCGCTTCGACGGTCAGGTCGAACGAGAAATTTAGCGGATTGGTCTTGCCCTGTGCTTTCAGATCGGCGAGAACCTCTCCGATTGGCATTGGCATACTATCGAACAAAGCGAACAATATGATGGAAGCGCCGACAAACAGTACGCCGGCCTGAATCACGTCGGTCCAGATGACGGCCGTAATACCGCCCATCATCGTGTATATCAGTGCCACAATAGTGACGATGACAATCGCCGTTTTGACGTCGATACCCGTAATGAACTCGATGACGAGCGATGTCGCATACAGGATCGCCGCCGAGGTCAGTGCCTGCGATACCAGGAATACGCCGGAAATGACAATGCGCGATGTCGGCCCGAAGCGTCGTTCCATGTAGTCGTAAATCGACGCTACACCGCTGTTGAAAAAGAACGGCAGGAACAGGGTGATCACAACCAACACGACAATCGGGTAGTTGAGGTGGATCGCAATGACCGCGAGGCTTTCCGAATACGACCAGGCCGGACCCCCGAGGAACGACAAAGCGCTGACGTAGGTCGCGATCACGGAAATACCGATAGCCCACCAGGGCGTGGTTCTGCGCCCCAAATAGAAATCTTCAGCCGTGGATACCCGTTTGCTCAAGTACCATCCGAGCAACAGGTTCAATAGGATGTAGGCGATCAGGATCGACCAGTTGAGTGTTCCAAAATTTGACATACGACCCCCCGGTTTTCTTGTTTAGTGTGCCGTCCAGCCACCGTCGACTTTAAGGCTGTGGCCCGTCACCATTCCCGCGCCTGGTGATACCAGGTACAGGACCGCCGCAACGACATCGTCGAGGCTGGCCAGTTTCTTGAGCGGTACCATGCCGAAGACGAATTCCCTGAACTCCGGGTCTTCGAGCATCGGTTCGGTCATTGGCGTCTCGACGAACGTCGGCGCCACGGCATTGACACGGATTCCCTGCGGTGCGAGCTCGACGGCCATCGCTTTGGTCAGACCCTCGACCGCGTGCTTGGTCATGCAGTAGACGGTTCGCTTCGGCGAACCGACGTGTCCCATCTGCGACGACATATTGACGATCGACCCCTCGATCCGCTGCGCGAGCATTGCCTTGACCGCCGCTTGCGCGACGCGGAAGGCCGCTCGTACGTTCAGGCCGATGACGAAATCAAGCGATTCGGCATCGACGTCGACAAAGGCCTGCGGCCGATTCCCGCCGGCATTGTTGACGAGGATGCTCAGGCCCTCGATTGTCTCGACGCGTGCGGCGAAGGTGTCGTCGGTGACGTCGCCAACCCAGGTATCGATACGGCCGGATGAGTGCTCGCGAAGTTCGGCAAGATCGCCTTCTGTTCGCGCTACGGCGATTACGTGGGCACCGGCATCAGCCAGCCCTTCGGCGCAGGCGCGTCCGATGCCGCGACCGGCACCTGTTACGAGGGCAACGTGTCCATTAAGCTCAGCCGACATTGGGCCTCCCGATTTGCATCCGAATGCAATACTGCCTAGCATCTGCTCCAATTGGAAGCCAGGTATTACGAGCACCAAATGAATAAAGCCGCCAAAACAGACAAAAATAAGGACAGCACTGGCCGCAGACGAGCAACTTCCTATGACGTCGCCGAACTTGCCGGCGTGTCCCAATCGGCGGTATCGCGCGTTTTTCAGGATGGCGCCAGCGCCTCCAAGGCGATGCGCAATCGGGTCATGGCGGCGGCCGACAAACTCGGTTACCGGCCGAACGCGATCGCGCGCGGACTGATCACGCAGCGATCGAACATGGTTGCCGTCGTCATCTCCAAGATAACAAATCTCTACTACCCCGAAGTACTCGTGCAATTGACGCAGCGTTTTTCGGAGCATGGCGTGCGGGTACTGTTATTCGCGCTTGAGCACGAGAGCGATACCGGCACGGTCATCGAGCAGATGCTGCAGTTCCGGGTTGACGGCATCCTGACTGCGGCAATATTTACGCCGGAGCAACTCGAGACGGTCGATAATGCCGACATTCCGGTCGTGTTCTATAACCGCACGCTGCAAGACCAGCTGGTCAGCTCTGTTCGTTGTGACCAGGAGGAAGGCGAACGCTGGCTCGTCGGTGAGCTGGTCAATGCCGGGCACAAGACATTTGGCATTGTCGAGGGGCCGCCCGACTCCGTGGTCGGCATCGAACGCAAGATGAGCGCGCTCAATGAATTGTCCAAGATGGGCATTACCGACATCACGACCGTGAGTGGAGACTTTGGCTACGAAACTGGCCGCGATTGCTTCACGCGACTGGTAGAAAAGCGCGGCAGCCCGCCCGATGCTGTTATCGCCGCCAATGACGCCATGGCAATTGGCTGCATCGATGAAGCGCGCGAGGGATTCGGACTGAGCGTACCTGACGATATTTCAATCGTCGGTTTCGACGGCATCGGTCCGGCGAGCTATGCTGCCTATGACCTGACGACAGTTCGCCAGCCGGTGCAACGCATGACGCAAGCCGCGGCGTCGATGCTGATTGAACGCATCGAAAACCCGGAACTGTCGCCCGAGAAGCGCGCTTTTTCCGGCAAGTTGATTCGCGGCGGCTCGGCGCGACTTCGATCCAAAAACGGCTAGGCCGAGGCGCGTATGCCGGCGGAAAACGTCTTATTGCTGCCCGGCATGATGTGCGACGAACGGCTCTGGTCCCATCAGATCGCGGCAATCGACGTACCGGTCTACGTCGCCGATATGAGTCAGTCCGACAATCTCGCGGAAATGGCGGCCCAGGTTCTTGCTGCGGCACCGTCGAGCTTTGCCATGGCGGGACTCTCGATGGGCGGACTACTCGCCTTCGAAATCTGGCGTCAGGCGCCACAGCGAGTGACACATCTCGCATTGCTCGACACCAACGCTCACCCGGATGCGCCGGACCGGAGATCCATTCGCTTTGAACAAATTGAGGCCGCGGCGTCCGGAAAACTTCGCGAGCTTGCGATCGAGTCGCTGAAACCGATGTACCTGGCCGAGAAAAATCGTGACGATGACGCGATTCTTGGTACGGTTCTGGATATGGCGCTCGAACTGGGTCCCGACGTCTTCGAGCGTCAGTCGCTGGCTGTCATGAATCGCCCCGACAGTGTGCCGACGCTGAGTAGCATCACCTGTCCGACCGTCGTTATCTGCGGTCGTGAGGATGCCATTTGCCCCGTACGGTTTCACGAACTCATGGCGAGCGAGATTCCGGGCGCAGATCTCGTCGTGATCGATGATTGTGGCCATCTGTCGTCGATGGAAGAGCCCGAGATCGTCACACGAGAACTCTTGCGCCTTTTCGCCAAGTAGCAATCGAGAGAAGAACATGGAAACAAGTACAGACAGGATTCTTACTACACACGTCGGCAGCCTGCCGCGCTCTCAGGCGGTTACCGATGTCGTGTTTGCTCATGAGAAAGGAGAGAAAACAGCCGATGCCGATGCGATCATTCGCGACGCGGTGAATGACGTGGTCGAGAAGCAGGTTCAGTCCGGCGTCGATCTCGTCAGCGATGGCGAGATGAGCAAGATCAGCTACGCGACCTATATCAAGGACCGCATTTCCGGATTCGATGGCGACAGCGAGCGCCAACCGCCGAGCGATCTCGAAGAGTTCCCGGGCTTCCTCAAGCGGCAGGCGAGCTCGGGCGGCACGCCGACCTACCGACGGCCCTGCTGTGTCGGCGATATCGCGGTCAAGGACATGGGGCCGGTGCAGGCCGATATCGACAACCTGCTGAGCGCAGCCGCCGAACACAAGCCCACGCAGTGCTTCATGAACGCCGCCTCGCCCGGCGTCATCGCGTTGTTTCAGCCGAACAGGCACTACGCCACGCACGAGGACTATCTCGAGGCACTCGCCGACGCCATGGCCCACGAATATCGCGCTATCGTCGACGCGGGTATCGTCCTGCAGCTCGACTCTCCCGACCTCGGACTCGGCCGGCATATGATGTTCAAGGACAAGAGCGATGAGGAGTACCAGGCGCTGGCGGCGATGCACGTCGCCGCGCTGAACCACGCACTGGCCGGCATCCCGAAAGAGATGGTGCGCCTGCACGTATGCTGGGGAAACTACGAGGGCCCGCACCATCATGATGCACCCATGGAAATGGTATTGCCGATTGCGCTGCAGGCCAACGTAGGCGCCCTGCTCTTCGAGTCGTCAAACCCGCGTCACGCGCACGAGTGGGAAACCTTTGCGAACGCGAAACTCCCCGACGACCTCGTGCTGATACCCGGCGTGATCGACTCGACGACGAACTTTGTCGAACACCCGAAACTCGTCGCCGAGCGTCTGCAACGCTTCGCCAACCTGCGGCTTCTCCACCTTTGCCGGTTTTGGCGCCGTGGACCAGGATATCGTGTACGCCAAGCTCGCCAGTATGGCGGCAGGCGCCGCGCTTGCCAGCAAACGCCTCTGGGGATAATGCCATGGGACAACAGACCGATAGTTTCCGAGACAGACTCATCGCCCAGGATCTCCTGATCGGGACGTTCATCAAGACGCCGTCGCCGATCGTGGCTGAGGTGTTGGGCCTTACCGATCTTGACGTCATCTGCGTCGACACGGAGCACGCGCCGTTTGGGAGGCTGGAGACGGATCTCTGTGTTGGTGCCTTGCGTGCTGCTGATATGCCAAGTCTCGTCCGCGTTGCCAACGACTCGTCGACTGAAATCCGCAACGCGCTGGACAGCGGTGCCAACGGCATTCTCGTGCCACACGTGACGAGCGCCGAGCAGGCAACCGCGATCGTCACCGCCGCCCACTTCGGCGATGGTGGCCGCGGTTTCGCCGGTTCCCCTCGCGCGGCCGACTACACCACCAAGTCGATGTCGGACCACATTCGGGACAGTCGTGAACGAACGACGATAATTTTACAGATCGAGGACGTTGCGGCGCTCCCGCATGTCGCTCAAATCGCTGCTGTCGAGGGAGTGGACGCCGTGTTCGTGGGCCGCGCCGATCTCTCCGTGGCGATGAAAAAGAGCGTGATGGACAAGGACGTCGTTGCGACCGTTCAGGACATTTGTGTTGCCGCGCAAAGTGTCGGTACCACGGTCGGGATGTTCACGCCGGAGCTGGATGAGATTCCCGACTGGCGCGACAGAGGCGCGAGCCTGTTCTTGCTGAGCTCCGATCAGTCAATGCTGCTCGCCGGGGCGAACGATCTGGCTCAGTCGATACGGTAGAAAAGGGGACATTCTGCTTTTTGTGACAGATTCAGTAAGCCGGCGCTTCTTCAAAAAGCAGAATGTCCCCATTTATTACAGGCGGTAGAAGCTGCGAGCCGTATCGCCGAAAAGAAGTGCTTGTTCCTGCACGCTGAGCCCCGCCGAGATCTCCTCGTACGCACTCCATACCTGGCTGTAACTTGCGTGCAGCTTGTCAACTGGAAAGTTCGATCCGAACATGGCGCGCTCAGTGCCGAAGATGTCTATGCAAGACTCGACGATCGGGCGAATCGAATCGACCGTCCAGTCATGATCGAACATGCCAAGACCGGAGATCTTGCAGTACACGTTGGGCAGGGATGCCAGCAGGCGAAGCCCTTCACGCCAGGACTCGATGCCAGCCTTCGATTGATCCCACGGCGAGCCACAGTGACATAACGCGACGTCGGTATCCGGCGCTTGCGCCAGCGCCTCGGCAACGCGCGGCACCTGCCCCGGCGTCAGCTGCAGGTCAAAGCTGAGGCCGAGCTCGCCGACAAGTTCCAGGTGCTCTCGCCACAGCGGGTTGTCGATGAGCGCGCCGCTGCCGGTGATCGCGTCCTCTTCGTCGGAGCGTCCGATGATCTGGCGCACGCCGCGGAGGCGCGAAAACTCGAGCTGCGCTGCGAGCCGGTGTGGCGCGTCGGGCGAGTCGAGTTCACAGAACGCAACAATTGCGCTCGGTAGACCATCGTCATCGCCCGTCTGCTGCAGCCACGCCGTTTCCTTGAGTTCGTCACCCGGCGCGACGCCCACCTGCACGTGCACCGATGCCACCAATTCATAGTCGACAGCGTCTTCGCGGAGATCGGAGACGAGGTAGTTCTTCTGAATTGGCGTCGGGTCACCGAAGAAGCGGGTAACGCCGCGCGCCATTAGCCACGGGTAGTGGCAGGCATCCAGGTCCCAGAGGTGGTGATGCGCATCGACAATGCGCCGCATCATTCGACCAGCGTCTGGCTCAGGACAGCCAGATCATCGAAGACCGTCCTTTCGGCCGAGACTCGATCATTCACGCAGCGCCAGTGCGTGACGCCCATAATGAACATCGGTTTTCCAGTTGGCTGCACGCCAAGCACCTCACCCCGATGCTCGCCCGTAGCAGTCCATCGGACTGCAATATCAATGCCGTTATCTGCGAATGGCTGGCTCGCGACATGATCGACGCTGAAATGAGTGTCGCCCATGACCCGCCGCAGGTTCTGGTAATAGCCGTAGACCTCATCGCGCCCCGAATAATGCCTGAGCGGCGAGCGATGCAGCACGCTGTACGGCGCGTGGGTCGTGTCGAACACCGTGCGGTCGCCGCGCCAGCAACTGTTCAGCACGCGCCAGGCAAATGCCGTCGGGTCTTCGCGCGGCGTCACTGGCTGGTTTACCGAATCGGGTACCTCCACGGCGCGAACTCGCCTAGTCTCGGCCGCGATCCATTCGGCGAGCTCCGGACTGCGCCGCTCGGCCATGTCGCGGGCCGCAGCGAGCGGTTCTGCACCAAGCTGCGTCGCCAACGTCATGTTGTCTCGTACGAGCCATTCCTTGACGATCATTCCATCTTCAATAAGGCAATCGGCGATGTTGGTCATGCGTATGCGGATGCCTGTCGCCGGCCCGTAGATGGTCGGCCCTTTGTTGGTCGCCAGGCTCAACAGCCGGTGCGACGTGTAGTAGCCATCCGCCCGGTTACCGGACCAAATGACGTTTTCGGCCAGCAGCAGCCGGTCCGGAAATCCCCGCAACGTGGCGTGCGTGCTATCCACGACAGCGGCGGCGCCGTGCATGATGCCGTCGAGTCCCCAGACGATGGAATCCTCGGCATAGTACTGGTGAATGAGCTCTACCCCGCCTTCCTCCCAGATCTCAAACGTGATGCCGAGGATGTAATCGACGATGTCGTCATCGGCGCTGTAGGCGCCTTTCTTGATGTTATTCGTTGCTGAACTCATGTTCGATGTCTCATATGATGGCGAGCCGGCGCGGATTGTACTCCGAATGCAAGACCAATGCCTAACGAATTCGTTGTATTTATTAGGCTGCTCGCAAACACAACAGATTTTCTTGTATTCATTTTGCATTCGAAGTACATTCGGCAGGACCGTTTTGTGCAGATGCCCCGACATGAATATCGATCGTATGGCCAAGTCCCCATCATCCGCAGACACGAGTGCTCAGCTGGCAGCTGAGCGCGTGGTGCGTTACGGCGACCTTCGCCCATGCACAACCGCGTTTATCGATACGCGTACACCAGGAAGTGCGGAAAAAGAGAATTTTACGATCATTGGCCCGGGCGTTTCCGAAAGCCAGGATCAGCATGTGCACATCGAGATTCCACATGGCTTTAACATCGGCGGCGCGCGCCAGCCGCCCGGCTGCGTCAACTCGCAGCACAGCCACGAGACCGCCGAAGTCTTTGTTGTTCATTCGGGCCGCTGGGCTTTCTTTCTGGGGCCGAACAAAGAGGATGGCGAGGTCGTACTCGGTCCCGGCGACACGATTTCCATTCCAATCCACATGTTCCGTGGTTTCGAAAACATCGGGAACGACGTTGGCTTTTTGTTCGCGGTACTCGGCGGCGACGATCCGGGCCAGGTCACCTGGGCGCCCTATGTATTCGACAATGCCAGGGAATACGGCCTCATTCTGCTTGAAGACGGCAGCCTCATCGACACGACGAAGGGCGAGACGATACCGGAGGGCAAGCGGCCGATGCCCCCGACCACCGACGCAGACGTTGCTCGCCTCGAACGCCTGACGGCAGAAGATCTGGCCGACTGCATTGTCACGCACAACAACCTGAAGCCGGTACCCGTTTCAGGCCTGCCCGAAATTAGTGAGTCGCCGATTATCGGCACCGCGAGCCCCGAGGAAGGACTGGGCGCAGGACAAATGAACTGGTCGCATGGCTTTCACCTGCGCTATATGACTGTCGACCCCGATGCCGTCAGCAAGCGGCACACGAGAGCGGAAGAAGAAGTCATCCTGATGTACAAGGGGCGATTGAACATCGACATTGCTGGCGGCGGCATCGAGCTGGGTCCAGGCGACGTATTTACCGTTCCAATCGGAGAGCCTCGCAGCTTTGCGAATCGTGGCGACGAGCCGGTCGAAGCGTATGTCGTCCGCGGCGGAGATCATCCAAAGCCACCACTTCCAATAGACTGACATTTAGACAACCCGAATTATTGAGGAAACTACCGTGATCAAGGTTATTAAGCCCGGCATCAGCGAAGAAGCGGCTGCCGATTTTGACGCCAAGGTGAAGGCAACCGTTGAAGCAACGCTCAAGGACATCGAAACACGCGGCGATACGGCCGTGCGCGAATTGTCCGAGAAGTTCGATGACTGGTCGCCCGAGTCCTTTCGCCTTAGCGGCGACGAAATCAAGGCGGCCATGGCGCGCTTGCCGGAACAAACAATTGACGACATCAAGTTTGCACAGGCGCAGATTCGCAAATTCGCCGAGATTCAGTTGGCATCGTTGCACGACGTCGAAGTAGAGACTTTTCCGGGCGTGACGCTGGGCCACAAGAACATCCCGGTCAACAGTGTCGGCTGCTACATTCCGGGCGGAAAATACCCGATGGTTGCCAGCGCTCATATGAGTGTGCTGACGGCCAAAGTTGCCGGCGTAAAGCGGGTAATCGCTTGCGCACCGCCTCACTCCGGCGGCCCGAATGACGCCATTGTCACGGCGATGCACCTGGCCGGCGCTGATGAAATCTATTGCCTGGGCGGAATCCAGGCCGTTGGCGCCATGGCGCTGGGAACTGAGAC
Organism: uncultured Woeseiaceae bacterium; assembly: GCA_947259285.1. Classification (GTDB taxonomy): domain Bacteria; phylum Pseudomonadota; class Gammaproteobacteria; order Steroidobacterales; family Woeseiaceae; genus UBA1847. The sequence goes on from CAMYMR010000102.1 coordinate 13,657, forward strand.
TATTGCATCGATCGACATGCTGGTTGGCCCGGGCAACGCATTTGTCGCCGAAGCCAAGCGACAGCTTTACGGCCGCGTCGGTATCGATCTGTTCGCGGGTCCTACAGAGACGCTGGTTATCGCGGACGACAGCTGTGATGGTGAAATGGCGGCGACCGACCTGCTTGGCCAGGCCGAACACGGCACCAATTCGCCGGCGATTCTGCTCACCACGTCGGAAAAACTGGTCGCAGACACCCAGACAGAGATTGAGCGTCAATTAAAAACCCTGCCGACTGCGGATGTGGCGGGACAGGCGTGGCGTGACTACGGTCAGATCATCCTCTGCGATACGGACGAAGAAATGCTTGCAGAAGCTGATCGGATCGCCAGCGAGCATGTCCAGGTCATGACCCGCGACCCGGATTATTTTCTCGAAAATATGACCAACTACGGTGCATTGTTTCTGGGTCCGGAAACCAACGTTGCCTATGGCGACAAGGTCATTGGCACCAATCACACGCTGCCAACCAAGCTCGCTGCCCGATACACGGGCGGTCTTTGGGTGGGCAAATTCATCAAGACCTGTACATACCAGCGGGTATCGCCTGAGGCGACGGCCACTATTGGTGAGTATTGCTCACGTTTGTGCGCGCTCGAGGGATTTGCCGGCCACCAGGCGCAGGCAGATCTCCGAGTCACTCGGTATAAACCCAGGGCAGCGTAATTATTTGAACACGGAGGATTTTGCGGGCGGCCGCCTGTAATACGTTTTTTGCCAACGAGACAAACATCATGAAGGGTTCCCGTCCTGAGCAGGCGCTGCTTACCGGAAACAACCGGTTGGAGAAAACCGAGGAAACGCTCGCAACGATCGACGCGATGGTCGATGCTCTGAATGATCATGACATCGATAAAATGGGTCGGTTCTTCAGCGAGTCATTCCGTTGGATGGGAAATGCCGGTTGTGGCTTCAAGCAGGGCCTGAAGGAATTCCAGGACAATTGGCAGCGACCCTTTCAGGCCGCGTTTTCTGACAAGGTTTGCTTCGATGAAGCGCGTGTGACACAAGGCGAGTGGTGTGCGGCATTTGGACGCCAGGAAGCCGTGCACAGCGGCCCTTTCATGGGTATCGAGCCGACCGGAAAACGCGTCGAGATTCGCTACATGGATTTCTGGAAAGTCGTCGATGGCAGGATCGTCGACAACTGGGTCATGGTCGACTTCCCTTACGTCATGCGACAGCTGGGGGTGGACCCTTTCGATGGGCATGGTTGGGAAAAGTTCGATTCCGGGAGAATGCCTGTTCGGAACGGCGAGTAGCGAGAAACGGACATTATGAGCAGCGAACAGAATCAGCAGAACAAACAGCTTGTGTGGGACTTCTGGCAATCGCTGGAAACTGCCAGCGACCAACAGGCAGAGACTGTGGCTCGCCAAACCATGTCGGAGAACAGCGTCTGGCACGGGCCCGATCCGATCAATCAATTGCACGGCATCGACGCGTTCGTTTCAGACTTTTGGCAACCGCTCCTGCATTCGTTTCCGGACCTGAAACGTCAAACTCACATCTTTATTGGCGGTAAATCGAACGGCCGCATCGACGGAACGAATGACGGCCACATGTGGGTTTCCGGCACAGGTTATTTCAATGCCACGTTTGCAAACGACTATTTAACGATTCCTGCGACCAGGGAGCCCGTCAATATCCGGTGGGGCGAATTCTGTCGCATCGAGCAGGACAAAATAGTCGAGACCTACGTTCTGCTGGACTTTGTTGATCTGATGCAACAGGCAGGCTTCCGGGTGTTGCCGCCGAGTCGCGGCGTCGACGGTGTGTATCCGCCGCCGCGCGCCAAGGACGGCATATTGCTCGAGGCACAGGACGAGCAGAAATCATCGC
>CAMYMR010000103.1:0-3269 GCA_947259285.1 uncultured Woeseiaceae bacterium
CCCTGTACCTGACCACGTTGTTCGGCAATCAACTACCGCGCCTGGACAAACGGGACCTCTAGACGAGGTTGTGTAAGAACTCGAACAGTTCCGATATCCGGTCGTAGGAGATTCTATGGCGATTGGCTATAGATGATTTCCTGTTTTTTGAAGGTTTGTTGTTTGCTGATGAGTGTAAAGGCGATTCTGGCGAGTTTTCTCGCGAGGATGACCTTGGCGGCGATTTTGCTGAGTCCTTTGTCGAGTTGTCGCTGCAGGTAGTGGTCGAAGCTGGGGTAGGATCGTGCGCCTTGAGCGGCACAGAACAGCAGTCGTCGTATTTCGGCTTCACCGCACTTGGTGAGTTTACGCTGGCCCTTGAACTTGCCGGATTCGCGCACGCGCACGTCGAGGCCGATAAAAGCGACGTAGGCATCGCTACTGGCGAAGGCCCCGCGATGATAGACGGCGAGCAAAGCGGCGGCATTGACGGTGCCGATGCCAGGGATGGACAGACAGCGTTGATAGTCGGCCCACCAGCCGAGCTCGCGCACCAGCGAGCGGATCAGCTGATCGATACGCGCAATGAGCTTCTGCATCTCGGTAAACAGCGCCTTGGCTGGTAGCTGGATGTCGCGCAAGCTCTGCTTGAGAGTTTGTCGTGCGCGCACCGCAACGCCGCGCCGTTTGAGCAGCCCCCAGAGGCGCTGCGCCTTGGCACACTGGGGCTCGAAGGTCCGTAAGGCGACCGACTCGTGGGCCAGGTAACGCGCCAGTAACCAGGCATCGGCCGGGTCGGTCTTGTTACGCACATTCACCGCTTTGCGATAATGCACCAGCTGACGCGGGTTGATCAGATACACCGCAAAGCCCAGTGCGTGGGCTTGTTCAACTAGCGCCAGGTGGTAGCTCGAGGTGGGTTCGATGGCGATCCGAACGGGTCCGTACAAACCGCCCAGATAGTGTTTGATGTCGGCCGCTTCATTGACCAGGCGGGTGATCTGTTCGCTATGCCAATCACAGATGAGCAACTCATCTTTGCTGACGTCGATACCCAGGGTGATTTTACAGACTGCTTTTGCCACAATGACCTCCGCGGTTAGTTGCCGTGAAAGCCGGGAACTCACCGGACGCAAGCTTGCAATCAATCGGCTGTCTGAGCAGCTAGATTCCTAATTGGCGTTCATTAGGTGAGTGGGATGGGGACGAAGTCTCCTACAGTCTGTACCAACAGGTCAGAAGCGGCATGGCTGTCCCTCCCATCCCGGCACCTTCAATCATCCCGATTTAAGGTACCTTTCACCATACAAGCGGCCTACGTGCCCTTGGGGTATTCCAGCCGCGAATCAATACGGCGTTGTCGGAAATGTGTTCTCCGAACGGCTGCCGGTCAGCGTGCCGCTCTTTAGTCGCCGACCCGCCTCGCCTGGCTAATCAGGCCGGACTCGCCCGATAGTTGGTGCAGCAGGTAGATGGGCCGCTCCCTGGCTTCGGCCTCGTCGATGCCCTTGCGAACATCGACCGCGATGCTCGGCATGATGCGTGCTTCAGTTCCTGCCCACTCCCGTTCGACGGGCCAGTGCACGTGGCCGCAGAGTAAGCCAGTGACCTGTGGCGCCCTCGCCTCGTCGGGCTGGCGGTAGCCACCAACGTAGTGATCGCCGACGTCGAAGGGCGGATGGTGAATAAACAGCAGTGTCGCGCGATCGGGCTGCTCGCTGAGCGTCGCGTCAAGCCAGGCCTGGCGCTCTTCGCAGAAGCGCCCCTTGCGCTCGGCCTCCAAAGTCGAGTCGATGCCGACGAGCCGAATGTCGTAGTCCTCGACGGTGTACTGAAGGAACTCGCCGGTCGCCCGCATATACGCTTGATCGCTAAACGCGGCGCTTAACTCCTTCTTGTCATCGCGATTGCCGGGCACCAGGTACAGCGGTTTCTCGAGCGGCGCGAGCAGGTCACGCAAGCGCGCATACTCCTCAGGCTGACCGTGCTGCACCGTATCGCCGGTGAAGATTACGGCATCGGGATTCTGCCGATTGATGTCTACAACGGTGCGTCGCAGGCAGTCAGCCCGCAGCTCTGCCGCGGGATGATCGGATTCCGGCACCAGGATGTGCGTATCGCTGATCTGGGCAACTAGCATCGAATCGTCAGCGTGGTCGGCTCACGTTACGCCGCCAGGCCTTTCGCTGACTGCCCGTAAATCGACGATGTGATAGACAGGCGCTTTCTCCAGCTCCCACTCGCCGGTTTCCCGGTGATACTTGGACAACGTAAAGCAGTGCCAGTCATTGTCATCCAGCTTCATATGATCGCCACGGTAGTAGTAACCGGGCCAGCGTGTTTCTTCACGGAACAGCGTATGTTGCGTCACCGACTCCGATGCCCGCAAGCGATGATGCAGCTCCCCAGTGAAGATTCCGGCTGACTTAAGAATATTCTGATTTTCTAATTTGCAGTCGGTACTTTGTAATCGTACGGGGTGCTCCTGTCAATCGGAACAACTACTGACGACCGAGGCCGTCGTAGTATTCCTGCAGCACAGCGATCACCTCGGCGCGACTGAACTCGGGCGGGATCGTCTCGTGGTCGGCGAACATTTTGCGTAGCCCGGTACCGGAGATTGCCAAACGGTCCTCGGCATCGTGCGGACAGGTCTTGCCCGTTGCCATGCCGTTGCACCGGTAGCAGAAGAAGGTGATATCGATCTTGAGAGGCTCGGTTCTCAGGCTGCCTTCCGGAAGCGTGTCGAATATGTGGTGTGCGTCAAAAGGTCCGTAGTAGTCGCCGACGCCGGCATGATCACGCCCGACGACCAGGTGTGAGCAACCGAAGTTCTGGCGGAAAACCGCGTGCAGCAAAGCCTCACGCGGCCCCGCATAGCGCATCTCGATGGGGTAGCCCGCCTGCAGGATGGTGCCGTCGACGAAATAGTGCTGCACCAGCGCATCGATGGCCTTGACGCGTACTTCGGCCGGGATGTCCCCCGGCTTTAACGCGCCGAGCACCTGGTGGATCAGCACGCCGTCACACACCTCGATGGCGAGCTTGGCCAGGTGCTCGTGGCTGCGGTGCATCGGGTTGCGTGTCTGGAAAGCCGCGACCTTCGACCAGCCTTTCTCGAGGAACATGGCCCGCGTTTCCGCTGGTCGATGGTAGAGACCCGCGTAGGTTTCCGGAAAATGGCCCTCCGAGACGGTCCGCACGGGGCCGCCGAGATTCACCGGGCCCTGGCTCATGACCTTTTCGACGCCGGGATGTTTGGTGTCCGTCGTCCGGAACACGTGCGAGCA
>CAMYMR010000103.1:3309-11171 GCA_947259285.1 uncultured Woeseiaceae bacterium
CAGCCGCGCCAGTCGGCCTCCCCCATGAAGCCATCGAGCGGCGTATACGCGCCCATGCCCAGCATGAAGAGATCGGAGACCTCGCGAGACGATAGCGGCACCTGCTTCAGATGCCGTGCGCGCTGCGCCTCCTCGGCTCTCTCGGTCTCCGGGAGCAGCAGCGGCTTCAAAGAGTCTGCGCCGTGCGGCGGTACCAAGTTCGACATTTATCTATCCTCCTCGCCTGAATTGCTTCCGGATCGACGCCGGCCTGTCGATAAGCACCTGCTTGCTCGACGCGAATTACCTGATCATCATAACGCCGCCAATCACGAAGGCGGCAAGAAATACAGTCTGGATTACCATCACGCCAATCGGCGCCGGGCCGACATCCGCCACTGCCTTGAGCGAGGTCTTGACACCAAGTGCCGCGACAGCCGTGAGCAGGCACCAGCTCGAGGCGGGCGTCAAGATAGCATGCACTTCAGCCGGAACCCAGCCCGAACTGTTGACGAAAACGAGCACGACGAAGACCACGAGAAACGCCGGCAGCAAGGGCCATTTTCCGGAGTCCGGCGTTCGGCCGCGTCGCAGGATCAGCGAGATAATGATGACGACCGGCACCAGGCAGGCAACGCGAATAAGTTTAACGAGTGTCGAAATCTCACCGCTTTGGTCCGAGATGATATAGCCGGCCCCAACCACCTGTGCGACATCGTGAATGGTCGCTCCGAGAAAGATTCCTGCCGTGGTGTTGTCGTACTGAAGATACGTTACGAATACCGGGTAAAAGACCATCGCGACCGTGCTGAGTACGGTAACGCCGGCAACGGTCAGGATTGTGTTGCGCTCATGGTCTTTGTGCGAGGGCAGTACCGACGATATCGCGAGCGCCGCGGAGGCGCCGCAGATCGCGACCGCACCGGCCGAGAGGACCGACTGTCCGCCCCCCATTCCGAAAGCTCGTCCTATGAGCGCGCCGATCAGAATCGTCGCCGCCACGCTCCCCAGCACCAGCACGACGACGGGCCAGCCGAGTTCCATGACCTCGCCGGTCGTGATACGTAGACCAAGTAGCGCGACGCCAATGCGGAGAATGTTGCGGCTGGCCATGCGAATACCGGCGGCAAAACGCTCATCCTCGGTAAGAAAGTTGAAAGCCATGCCGAATAGCAGAGCGTATAGCATCGCCGGGCCGCCCAGGCGATCACTGATGAAGCGCACGGCAAGCGCAATCGTTGCACTCAGTAATAGACCGGGCATGGCCACCCGCAGGGTATCAATCGTCTTGGTCATTCTCAATCGCTCATGTGGATGCCAGCAGGTTTCTTGCGCATACCGATTTACACGGAATCGGATGCCGGGGAAACGGGCTGTGCAAGAAAGAGTTCGAGGTGGCAGAGGTTATCGATCTGACCATTGCTATGTCTAGCAAAGAATAGAGCGCTCGAAAATTTCTGCTTGGCGACTGACGACATCTGCTCTGCCCGTCGCCGGAGACGGGACAGGCGCTGCCCGACTTTCACAGGGTTCATATCGGCAAGCAATCTCGGCATGAAAATCAGATTTTCATTTTTAAATCATAGGCTTGTGCCTGATCTGGCGCAGACAGCCCGCTGTTCAGCGATATTCCGAAGACCTGCTGAAAATGAATGGAAGTGGGAGACCGATCACGCCGGGGCTGGTACTTGCCGACTAGCATTGGCGATCAATAGACGTTGCACGCTCGCGGCCTGTATCGGACGGAGATTCATCGGCCGTCCCGGTAACCGGCACGCAATAAAGTAACAGGAGACGGAGAATGCGGAATTTTTTGATCCAACGGTATGCGGTCTATGTGGCTGTGTTTTGCCTGGCCGGCACCTCAATGATCCAACCGGCGGTCGCGGCAAAGATATCCACGGAAACAGCGATCGAGCTGGAAAATCGGCAGGTGCAGATCGGCAGAATCAACGACGTTCTCGCCCAGGAGAATGTTCAAGACATGCTGGTGCAATTGGGTGTCGACCCTGAGAAAGCCGCACTACGTGTGAATTCGCTGACAGATGAAGAATTGCAGATCCTTTACCAGAAAATGGATCAAATGCCGGCCGCTGGAACAGGTGTCGTCGAAGTTGTTGGGATCGTCGCGATAGTGCTCATCGTTCTGGAACTTCTGGACGTTACGAATATCTTCAACGCTTTCTGACGCACGGCATTCGGATGATGCGATACCTCTACGTCTGGCTCGTAACGGGAGCCGCGTTGCTCGCATCCGGATGCAGCATCAACAACGGTACTGTCAGGTCCGCCCTTCTGGAGAAGTCGGATGGCCTGGCAGTGGAACTGGCCGATACGCCGTTCTACCCTCAGAGCACCGATCAGTGCGGTCCTGCCGCGCTGGCAACCGCACTTCGCACGACCGGCGTGCGGGTGACCCCGGTTGATCTGGCGCCGAGCCTGTACATCCCGGCCCGCCAAGGCAGCCTGCAAATTGAACTGATGGCCGCAACCCGTGGATTCGGGCGCGTACCGTATGTAGTAGAACCCGATGTCGTATCGCTGCTCGCCGAACTTCAGTCAGGACGGCCGGTTCTCGTGCTGCAAAACCTGGGTACCTCCTTTCTGCCTGTCTGGCATTTCGCGGTTGTGATCGGGTATTTGCCGGAGCAAAACAGATTTGTCCTTCGTTCCGGGGACGTCCGCCGGCATCTGATGACGGTCCCCCGGTTTCTTCGATCCTGGCGACGCGCTGATTCGTGGGGCATGGTCGTGTTGATGCCAGGAGAATTACCGTCAGATCCCGACGCGCGTACGTTTGTGCGTGCGGTCGCAGATCTGGAAGCTGTCGGTCAGATCGAGGCTGCCGTCGCGGGGTATCGGGCGGCTACAGAACAATGGCCGAGGAACGCCCTGGCATGGCTGGGTCTCGGAAACGCGTATAGCGAACTGGGGCAGCTGGACATGGCCCAGACGGCCTACTCCGAGGTTCTGAAAATCGAGCCAGACAACCTGGTCGCACTCAATAATATGGCGCTGGTTCTCGCTGATCGCGGATATGTTGAAGACGCGATCCGATCGATCGACGAAGCGCTGTCTCGCACCAAACCCGGCGATGCGCTGCACGGCGTCATAGCACAGACGAGGTCCGAGATTCTCGACGATCAGAAGGATTCGCCGCGCGCGCGTCCTTAAAAGCCAGTGATCGTCGCCAGGCGTCGCATTTTAGCGACACTTGTGACCGACATGCCCACATGGTAGTTACTTCCATCCGTGTAAGTGTTGGAGAGCAACATGTTTGAGCGCAGCAAGAAAGACACCGATACCATCGAATCGCAGGATCCAAACCGAACCGAAGCGAGCAAGACCTTCGGCTCCCTCAGGTCCAAGGTGACTGGCGGTGGCGATTCAGCCGTAATCGGCCGCTCCATCCAGATCAATGGTGATCTGCGCGGCAACGAGGACCTGCGTATCGAGGGTGACGTTACCGGCACCGTCGAACTCAGGAACAGCGCCCTGACCATCGGCAAGGAGGGCAAGGTCAAGGCCGACGTGTATGCCAAGTCGATCGCCGTGGACGGTGAGACCAGGGGTGACCTTTACGCGACCGACCGCATCACTGTGCACGTGAATGCGCGAGTCCAGGGCAACATCATCGCGCCCAAGGTCAGCATCGAGGAAGGCGCGCACTTCAAAGGCTCGATCGAGATGGACCCCGCCGCTGTGGAGAGGGTGCTGGGCAAGACGGCGGCGAGCGGCGCCGACAAGCCGGTCACTGAGACCAAGTCCAGCAATATCGCCGACACGAAAGCTGCGCCCAAGAAGCCCGCGAAAGAAACGGGCGCCAACCTGAACCCGCCGGCCGGGAACGCGTAACGGACGTGACGGCCTCCCTGCGTCGGGCGGGTCGCCGGGTACAACCGGATCCGGCAGCGGCGCTTCATGTGCCGCTGTTCCAGGATATCGTGGCCGGTCTGGATGCAAACCAGCGGCATGTCGTCCTCGACCTCGGAGCCGCATCGACCGCTATGCTTGCACTGCTCGGCCGGTCCCGGTGTCGCGCAGAAATTGCGGATCTCGCATATTTCGGCGGCATTGACCGTCTGAATTCGGCGGAGTCCGGCCCTGCGCTTTCCCGAGCAGCCGAATCGTTGTTGCCGAATCGCCTGTCAGACGATGCAATAGACCTCGTGTTCTGCTGGGATCTGCCTAACTACCTGACGCTCGATTCCCTGTCAGCACTGATGGATGCGGTCGGGCGCCGCGCCAGGGCAGGTGCCCTCGCCCATGCGCTGATCTTCTACGCCGAGCGCGACATGAACGAGCGTCCCGGCCGTTTCATCCCCACCGCGGACGGCGAACTCATCGATCACAGCGCCCCCGGCGAGGCAGTCGAGGCGCCGCGTTATTCGGCAGAGGACCTTGGCAAGAGCATGGGCGGTTTTGTCATCGACCGCGCACGACTGCTGAGTAACGGCATGCAGGAATTCCTGTTTCGTTTGGGGTCATGAACATGGAGCGACTCGCGACTAGAGCCCTGTAATCTGAAATCCTCGCACCCAGTTGTACCAGTTAGCAGACCAGCGAAGTGCCGAAGGCACCGTTCCAAGCTGATACCCTCTGCGAGAGCGAAAGGCCCCGTTTAGGGGCCTTCGTATTTGGCGGTGTAGCGATCGTCGGTCCAACCATGCTCCAATGACGCCATGATCAGGCGCTTACTCATCCTCACCGGGCTCGGTGTCGTCGTTGGTGGTGTGGTCGGCCTGATAGCCGTTGGTTTTGTCGAAGGTGTGCTGTGGCTGAATGACCGGCTTTACCTGACGCGCATCGCGCGTGAGTCGCTTGCCGATCGAAATCTGTTGATCATGCTAACGATCGGCGTGCCGGCCGCCGGCGGCCTGGTCGTGGGGCTGCTGCGGAAATGGGCGCAGGACTATCGGTTTCACCGACTTCAGGACGTGATCGAGATTGCACACTCGCCGAAACCTTCGATGCCGGTGCGACAGAGTGTGCTGACCTCGCTTGCGGCGTTCCTATCGCTCGGCGCGGGCGCTTCCGTCGGCCAGTACGGACCGCTGGCGCATATAGGAGCCTCGATCGGATCATGGACCGGCCGGGTACTGGGAAGCGATCGATCCATCGGCATGATCAGCATCGCGTGTGGGTGTGCCGCTGCGATATCCGCCGCGTTCCATGCCCCGCTCGCCGGACTGGTGTTCGCCCGCGAAGTCGTCCTGCGGCATTACTCCCTGCGCGCGTTTGCGCCGATCGCCGTAGCGTCCATCCTTGCCTATGTCGTCGCGCATATCGTGTTCAAGCGCGCGCCCCTGTTCCGTGTCGAGGCACTCACGATCGAGAGCCCCCTGGAGTATTTCCTGTTCATCGCGATCGGTATCACGGGTGCGGTCGTTGCCACCGCGTTCATGCGCACGATCGAACTGGCCAGCAGCCTGTCGCGCAAACTCGCCTGGCCCGCGCCGGTAAAGACGATGCTCGCCGGATTTGCGCTCGGTGTCGTTGCTCTGCAGGTACCCGAGATCCTCGGGATTGGCCAGGACGCGCTTCGCATGGCCATGGGCGGGGAAGCGTTCGCTGCGGCGGATCTCGCGAAGATATTGCTCGCGAAGCTGTTGCTAACCGCATTGTGCCTGGGCTTCGGTTTTGCCGGTGGCGTGTTTTCGCCCGCCTTGCTCATTGGCACGCTCTACGGCGCTCTGATCGGCGCCGGTGCAGACTGGTTTGTGGGCGACCTTCACTCGCCGATTGCCGTGTATGCGGTGTGCGGCATGGTGGCGGTCACCAGCCCGGTCATCGGCGCTCCGCTGACGGGCGTGCTGATCGTTTTCGAACTGACACAGAATTTCGACCTCGCGACCGCGGCGCTTGCCAGCGTCGCGTTCGCCAACCTCGTTGGATTCAGGATCTACGGCCGTTCCTATTTCGACGCGCAACTGCAGGCCCGGGGCTTCGATCTGAGCCTCGGACGCGACAAGGTCACCGCACAGCAACAGTCGATTCGGTACCTTGTCAGCAATGATTACACGGCCATCGATTCCGACCGGACGCTGACGGAAGTCCGTGCACTTCTGCTGAAAGACCGCCGTAGCCAGGCTCACGTCGTGGACGAAGCCGGTCGCTACATCGGCACCTTGACGCTGCACCGATTGATGGAGCTTTCGTCTCGCGGAACATCGTCGGACGAACCTGCCGGAGATCACGCCACGCCGGAGACACTGATGCTGAATGCCGACGACTCGCTTTGGGCGGCGACGTCGAGATTGAAGGACTTTGTTGGCGATAGCATTCCGGTCGTCGAAGGGGAACGCCTCGTTGGCGTTCTGTTCGAAGCCACGATAGTCGGCGCTTATCTCGGCGTCATCGAGCAAGTCCGGCAAGAGGAGCACGCCACGATGTGAGAAAGCCTCGTAAGAGGTTGTGTAAGAACCCGAGCAATTCCGGTCTGACCCCGGTTTTTGATTTATTGCCGAGCGTGTGCCTCCGCTGCTCAGCTACGTTTAACCTGCCGGCATCCCGTCAAGGGTTTTTTCGATGTCAGCCAGTATGTCCTCACAGTTTTCGATACCGAGAGACAAACGTATCAGCCCATCAGTGATGCCGGCCTTCAGACGTTCCTCTTCCGGCACCGCTAAATGTGTCATGCTGGCCGGATGCTGAATGAGCGTATCGACATTACCCAGACTAACGGCCAGCGTGGCCAATGAAACAGCATTTGCAAAGCCGACGCCCGCATCGTAGCCGCCCACCAATTCGAACGCCACCATGCCGCCATAGCCATTAAACATCTGATTCTTGGCCAGGTCGTGAAACGGATCATTCTCCAGACCCGGATAATAAACTCTGTCGACCTTTGGATGCTGTGAAAGGTACTGGGCGACCGCCATGCCATTTTCGCTATGGCGTTGCATCCGCAACTCAAAGGTCTTTAATCCAATATCCGACAGCCACGCATCGTTAGGACTCGGTGAAACACCCAACATCTTGGTCGTCAAGCCAACACCATCACCAAAGGGGCTCATGTAATCAAGATGCCCGCTTACAATAGCACCGCCTATGATTTGACCGTGTCCGCTCAGGTACTTCGTCGTCGAGTGCACGACAACGTCAGCCCCTAAGGTTAACGGCCTCTGGTGATAAGGCGTCGCAAAAGTATTGTCCACCATTAACCAGGCATCATGCTCATGCGCCAGCGCAGCCAGATGCTCGATGTCCACCAGATCTAGGGTTGGGTTGGCAGGTGTTTCAATGTAAGCCAGGGAGGCCTCCGGATGACTCGAAAATGCCCGCTCCCAGAATTCGGGAAGCAAGTTGTCAACCCAGACAACCTCGATCCCCAGTCGGGGCGCCATTTCTTTCCAGAATCTGTACGTATTGCCGTACAGCACTCGCTGGGTAATCACCGTATCCCCAGCGCCAATACGGCCTAGCACTGCGGAGGCGCTCGCTGCCAGGCCAGATGAAGTCAACTTGCCCGCAACCAGTTCGTTGACGGGCGTCTCAGGGGAGGCCTTGACGATGTCGAGCCCTTCCATAAACGCAACTTTGTTGGCCAGATGTGAGGCGTTAGGGCCGCCGCTTCGCGTATAGACATAGCCCGCTTGTTGCCCCGAGTATATTTTCCCCCCAGTCTCTACATCGGGAAATGAAAAGGTAGACGTCTGGTAAATAGGCATCAGATGAGCGTTCATTGAGTTTCCTTCATGCCCGTAATGATTGACGATCGTACCCAGACCACTGTCGGCAGTAATGTCTTTTTTCATAGAATTCGTGTCCCCACACAGTCCTCGTCACTGGTCGTTCTGAGCGTTTCCAGCGCTATTTTGATCATTTTCTCACGCGCTTCAGCCGCCCCTTCTTCCACCAATTCGATTTCACTCTGCATACCT
>CAMYMR010000104.1 GCA_947259285.1 uncultured Woeseiaceae bacterium
TCCAACGATTCGAAATACCAATGCAGGAGAAATCTGACATGCAACAGAATGAACTGAAGGTCCTGGAAGTCAGCGCGAGCGCACGTCGTTCGGGATCGGCGAGCCGCGAACTTACGCGCGACCTCGTAACCGCGCTGGACGACCGTTACGGTAATGTTCACACCATCCGGCGCGATCTGAGCGATGGCGTCCCGTTCGTTGATGAGGCGTGGATCGAAGCGAATTTCACGCCCGAGGAGTCTCGCACGGACAAGCACCGCGACACCCTGGCGTTTTCCGACTCGCTGGTCGCCGAGTTGCAGGCAGCCGATATCATCGTCATCGGCGTGCCGGTCTATAACTTTTCCGTCCCGGCGTCGCTCAAAGCGTGGATCGACATGGTCGCGCGTGCGCGCCTGACGTTTCAGTACACCGAGAACGGCCCCGAGGGCTTGTTGAAAGGGAAGAAGGCGTACCTGGTTGTGGCGACCGGCGGCGTGCCGGTTGGAAGCCCGGTGGATTTTGCGACACCGTATCTCAGGCATGCGCTTGGCTTCATCGGCATTGACGACGTCGAGATCATCGCCGCCGACAGGCTCAACAGCCAGGCGGAGGAGTCGATGGACGCGGCGCGTTCGTCGATCGCAAACCTGATTCACCTCTCGCCCCGAGCGGCCTGAGGCCTGGGAGGAAACTGACAGTGATGAACATTATTCAATCCGAAACTCGCGGTAGCGCGGATCATGGCTGGCTGCGCGCGAAACACACGTTTTCGTTTGCCGACTATTACGACCCGGAGCGGGTGGATTTCGGCACGCTGCGCGTCATCAACGAGGATCGCGTGGCGCCCGCAAAGGGATTTGGCACGCATCCGCACAAAGACATGGAGATCATTACCTACGTGATCGACGGCGCGATCGAGCACAAAGACAGCATGGGAAATGGCACGATCATTACGCCCGGAGAAGTGCAGCGCATGACGGCGGGCACCGGCGTGCTGCACAGCGAGTTTAACCACTCGCAGGACGAGGAGCTGCACCTGCTGCAAATCTGGATCTATCCGGAGCGAAACGGCCTCACTCCGAGTTATGAGCAGACGCGTTTTCCACGTGAGGAGAAGCTTAACCGATTGCGGCTGGTCGGATCCCGGGACGGTCGCGATGGCTCGGTCACCATTCACCAGGATGTTGATCTCTATGCAAGCATTCTGGAGCCGGGCAAGGAATTGACGCTGGAGTCAGGCGCCGATCGAAAGGTGTTCGTGCAGCTCATTCGCGGCGATATCGAGGCGAATGGAGCGTCGCTCTCGGCCGGCGATGGTGCGGCACTGGAAGGCGAGCGAGCCGTTAATTTTGTTGCCGCAAGCGAGGCCGAATTTCTCGTGTTCGATATGGCTTAATCGTGACGTTAGAATGATCGGATGCGAAGTCTTCCGATCATTCTGGTGTTGCTTGCGGCGTGTGGCGGAGGTAGCGGTACGGCGCCCGCACTTCCGTTGCAGCCACCCTCAGGTGTAACGACGATCTCCGACGTCCAGGGAAATCGATCGTCCAGCCCCTACGTAATGCAGACTGTATCGGTTGCTGGAATCGTTACCGGCGACTTCCAGGACAACGACGCCGACGACACCAGTAATCTCGGCGGCTTCTACCTGCAGGATGAAACACCGGACGGCGATCCAGCGACGTCGGACGGTATTTTCGTTTTTGACGGTAAACATCCTTCGATCGACGTCCGCGTGGGTGATCGAGTGGCAGTCCGCGGCACGGTTAACGAGTACTTTGGCGAGACCCAACTAACAGAGCCAACTGTTGACATCATCGGTACGGGGTCAATCCAGGCAACCGACGTGATCCTGCCGGCCGCGAGAACGATGACCAACACCGACAACGAGCTACTCGCCGATCTTGAAAGCTACGAAGGCATGCTGATCCGGTTGCCGCAAACCCTGTCTGTCACCAATCTGCGAAGCCTCGAAGCATTCGGTGCCGTCAGGCTATCCGAAGGTGGGCGCCTGTACCAGTTTACGAACGCAAACCCGCCAAATCGTCGCGGTTACGCGGCACACAGGACCCTAAACGCGCGGCGGAGCATCGAGCTCGATGACGGCAAACGGTCAGCGCACCCGGAATTCATTCGATACCTGAAGGCCGGCCCTACGCCAGCGTATTCCATTCGAATGGGTGACACGATCACCGGCGTCACCGGCAATCTGCGTTACTCGCGTGGCAGCGGCGGCAGAGGCGACGAGTCCTGGCGCCTGATGCCGACGACTGAACCGCAATTTAATCCGGTGAATCCGCGGCCCGGCAAACCGTCGGTCGGTGGCAGCCTCCGGGTCGCCAGTTTCAACGCGAATAATTTTTTCTCGACGGTGGATTCCGGTCAGCGCGTCTGTGGTCCGCGGAGGGAAGATAGTTGTCGCGGCGCGGACAGTGCCGAGGAGCTGCAGAGACAGCTTCTGAAGATCGCCGCCGCGCTGGCGATGATTGACGCCGATATCGTCGGCCTGATCGAACTGGAGAATAATGAAAGCGCGTCTTTGAAGTTGATTGTCGATGCATTGAACGAGCGTATCGGCAGCGGTGAATACGCATACCTGAGCACCGGCATTATCCACGAAGACGCCATAAAGACTGGCTTCATCTATAAACCATCGACGGTTACGCTGCTCGGCGCATACGCTTTGCTTGACCAGGAAATCGACCCTCGCTTCAACGACGCTCGGAATCGCCCGGCTCTTGCACAGTCCTTCGAAGTCACCGCGACTGGCGCCGTATTTACGGTGATCGTCCATCATCTGAAATCCAAAGGCTCGTCCTGCGATGAAGACGGCGATCCCAATCGCCACGACGGCCAGGCCAATTGCAACCGCGCCCGGGCTGATGCGGCGGCAGCAATCGCAGATTGGCTTGCGACCGATCCAACGGACAGCAACGACGCCGATTTCCTGATTATCGGCGACCTCAACGCCTACGTGCGGGAAGATCCTCTGACTGCGCTAAAGAAGGCCGGATTCACTAACCTGCTCGAGGCTCAAGACAATCCGTATTCGTTTGTGTTTGACGCACAGGCAGGCGCGCTGGATCACGCTGTCGCCTCCGCGAGCCTCGTTCCGCAGGTCGTCGAGACCATCGAATGGCACATCAGTGCCGACGAGCCACCGTTGCTGGATTACAACCTGGAGAATGATCGCGACCCCGACCTGTTCAGCGGGGATGATCCGTACCGGGCCTCAGATCATGACCCGATAATCGTTGACCTCGATCTTGTTGATTGAGTATTACTCGGGTTTTCGAAACTTCAGGGTCATGCGATTGGATTCGCCCACTGCCGCTAACGTGGCTTTGAGCTCCGGCTTATCCGCGCTGGTCGCAAACGTGGGCGGCAGGCGCCAGACGATATCGTCTTCACCAGGCTGATCCTTCGGATTCTCGTTTATGTCACTCTCCGCAACAAACTCGAAGCCGGCCCGTTGCGCCGCTTCGATGACGAATGACTTCTTGAGATAGCCATGGCTGCCATCAGCGAATTCGTCTGACATATCGTCACGCGCCTGATGCTGCACAATGCCGAGCGTGCAGCCAGGCTTCAGAATTTTGAATGAATCGGCGAGCGCAGCGGTCAAAAAGCCGCCCTCCTCTTCGAAGTTCGCGAGGTTGTGTAGCACTCTCACAAGTAAGACGGCATCGGCAGTCCCGGCAAGCGAATCCGGCATCGACCCGAGCACAAAAGCGTCGACCGTCGCACTGTCTTCGTCTCGCCATTCCTCGGCACCCGCCGGCCAATCGGTCGTCCAGGTGCGCTGCGATTCCACAAACTCGTCGGTACCGAACGGAAAATAGGGCCACATATCCAGAGCGTAATTGGCGCCGATGAGGTGCCCTTCTTTGCCAAGGTAGGGGAGCAGGATCCTGGTGTACCAGCCCCTGCCGGGGAGCGCTTCGACGACGGTCATGCCGGGCTCGATGCCGAAGAATTCCAACGTCTCCTTCGGGTGACGGTAGGCATAGCGTGCCTGGACGTCCTCCGCCTGCGCATCGAGTACCCTGGCCAGCCGACCTTGTGCCTCGGCAGCGCGCGCATCGCGCTCTTCAATTTCAGTTGCCGGCTCGGGCGCATCAACTTCGACTGCCGGCTCCGATGGCGATTCCGTTGCCGGCTGACAGCCAGCGAGTCCGAACGCCAGCAGTATGGCAATAGGTTTGTACATCGTTTGCCCCCCGAAGGAATCCGCAGTTGGTATTCAAAAAGTATGCGCTAGTCGAGACTTCGCAGCAACGCGTGCGTGTCTTCACGCACGGTACCGAGAGCGGAGGTCACGCGCTCGTACGATTCGTTGCCAGGCCCTAGTTCATCCCATTCGTTGTCCCATACCTTCCACAGCTCATCGCCCGACGTCGACACCGCGCCGTCGAGAAGCTGCGACAGATCTCTGATCGCCAGAACATAGACCCAGGCCGTTCGCGGATTGCCCTTGTCTTCGGCGTCCATCTCCCAGACGTTGTGAAAAATGACCTGCTGGAGCTGGCCAACGTTGCGCAAGACTTCGATTGATATCAGGCGTTGATTGCGATTGTACTCGCTCGCCTCATTTCGCCAGGTGTTGTAGCCGAGACTGCTGATCGCTATGACAAGACTGATCAGCGCGACAGCATTACGTTGCAACTGATCTCTGAATCGAACTCTGTTTGACATTCCAGGCACCCCCACTGCTATGCGAATAGACCGCCTGTCGCCCGCGATTATTTCGTATCCGATTGCGAATCGAGAATGCGAGCGCGCGGCCAGTGCTTCTCTGAATCGGATTCCTGCAGCTTCAGCAGCCCAACCACGACGACTATCGCGACCGCCATTACGCCCGTCAGGAAGAGAAAATAATTCTGATGGCCGACGAGTCCGGGCGATGCATCGAGAATACGTCCCGTGATCGGCGCGAAGAATATTTCAGGCGTATACCCGACGAAGGAAACCATGCCCGTTACCGACCCGGTCAGGTATGGCGGCGTTTTGTTTTCTTCCAGTAACGCAAAATACACGCCGCGCAGTCCGAACACGGCGAAGAAGCTGACGAAGATATTGGCGTAGATTACCGCCAGGCCTGAGCCGTCCGGGAGCGCGAATGAGAGCATCGCATAGCTGATGAGCAGCACAGAAAACAACGCACCGATTGTCTTGCCTGCGCTCCAGCGGTCTGCGAGGACGCCCGCAGCGATCGCCGCGAACGGTCGTATGTACGCGCCGTATGCGGATAGCTGCGCCCCGTCGACTTCATTCATGCCGAGTACCTGCACGGCATACAAAGAGTAGTTGTCCAGTCCCTTGTAAGCACAATAGGCGCAGATAATCACAGCGGCCTGCGCCCAGACCAGCGGACGAGTTGTTACCGCGGCAGCATTGCGGAATAGACCCCGGCTTGAATCGCCTACGTGCTTTACAGGCGGGATCAGAAACCAGGTAAGTACTCCGACTGCGATCGCGGCGAACGAGTAAAGCAGGATGACGGCGCGAAACGCTGCTCGTCGCTCTTCATCGTCGATGAGTGCTAAATCCTCAGGCAGGAACCAGGCGAACACGGCCACGCCGATCGTGGCGAACAGCGCGGCGGCCAGCCCCCTGCCTCCCTCGAGAATGCCGAACGCCCTGCCCTGTGCGCTGCTGCCGCCCCATTCGCGTGTTGCCCGGATCAGCGCGGCCCAGAAAAGCAGAATCGTCGTCACCCCCCAGTATCCATACAGCAGCGCCATGCCCGCAGGCCCTGGATAGGTTGTCATATAAAACCCGCCGACCCCTGTCGCCACAAGCGATATGGTCAACAGCGACCTCGCCGAAAACCGGTCTGCGACCATGCCGCCGGGAAAATACGCGATCATCGCCATCACGCCATAAACAGCAAATACGTCACCAAGCTGGGTGTTGGTAAACCCGAATGCTTCGAGCAGCGTCGGTCGGAAGAAACGCGCCGTGTGGAACGGCAGACCGAAAATGATCTCGCCCGCGAGGACGAGTGTTGCCATCAGCAGATATCTTGACATCGGATGCCTGAGGCGTTGCGAGCGTGGCCGTAAACTATACGCGGCAAGCACCGCGACTAGAAACGGAGGCGGCTGATCGCCCGTACGATCTCGATGTCAGGTCAGGCCGAAGTCACCAACAGTTCCCAAACCTTCAGTTGGGAATATCAGGCAGCTTCCTCGAAGATCGAAAACGTGACGTTTTACGCTGATCCGGTGCGGGCCTGGACATGACCAGGTCCGCACCGCATAGCGGTGATCCCTCCTCGCTCGGGAAAACTACTCGTCGCGTGGACCGACTGGCACCATCAGGTGTGCGTACGGCGTACCTTTCCACATGACGTATGGGCCACCGTTATTCGGGTCTGTCGGAAACGCATCCAGCAAACCGGCCGGGGCAAGAATCATCAGGTGCGCGCCCTCGACGATCCACTCGTTGTCATCGGTCGGGCCCTCGGCATACGGGTCTATGTTGCTGGCGCCCTCATCGCCGGCAAGCATGTAGGAGATTCCGAGCGATTCCGGCGCATAGTCTTTCTTGTTCTGCCAGGCGTCGGCCCACTTCATCCACTCGCTGTCCATACACATGGGTGCAGTGCCCGCAAGCATCGGCGGCGTTGGCAGACAGGTGTAGCCATTTGAACCTTCCTGCAGGACGTTTCCCTCCCAGTCAACCACGGTTGCGTCTTCCGCCATCCCTGGCCACGCCGCATTCAAGGCATCCGCCAAGGGTCCCTCGGCATCCCCTGCCAAAACTCCAAACGTAGCAACCAGGGCTACCAGGGCCAGCACCGCCTTGCCCGGCTTGAGCATGTTGTTCTTATCACCTGTCATATCAGTCTCCCTCATTATTTTCAGTCTGATGAAGTGCAAAAGCAGTACTGAAGAAGCTAGTACAAAATCGCAGACTTGCAAGCTTCGTTGGCGTTGTTGCAGGTCGCTCTGACTCGAGAACCGGAAATCCGGACACGTATTCCAGAGAAAGCTAGTGTTCGACGATCTCGTAGAGGCGGATGCTCGCGATATAGGGGTTTTCACTGGCTATCTTTTCCGCATCCTCCAGGCTCTCAGCATTGATGATCGAGTAACCTGTGATGGAATCCATCCCCATCGGCAGGTCTTTGGTCCCGCTATGCGAAATCTCGCGCGCGCCACCGTGAAAACCGCCCTGGTCTACGGTCACCTCTGCGGCCGATTCAAACCATTTGCCCCACGCCGACATAATTTCTGGCGTCGGTTTTTCAAAACCGTAATGCAAAAACATGAATCGTTTCACTCTGTTCTCCATTATCGAAAATCTTCGAGCAGCCGACCAGCATGTGAATCAAAGCCAACATTGCGCTCCAGGTTCGCTGCTGTCAAATGAAAGAGCAGGAGTCAATCGGCGTTTCAACACGCTTCGCGCGCCGCAGTTGCACAATACAAGCACGTCGAACAATGAACGTGTATCCTCGGCGTGCTTCTGTCAGCAAATGCTCCAGAAAACAATAAAGTACATAAAGCCAAGCTAAGGAGAAACAAATGAAAAAGATTTTTGTCGCCGCATTTTTCTTATTGCCCTTAAATGCCGTTGCCGAGCACATGGATGTCATCGAATTCAAGATGACAGGCGAATGCTCGTTCAGTGAGTACATGGAAATCGTGGTGGACTTCAATGAATGGGGTGGTGGACTTCAATGAATGGGGTAAAGACTATGGCTACCAGGCAAAGATTGCCTATCCGCTTCAGAGCAACAACCTGACCAGTATGTATTGGCTGGGCACCAGCGCGAACGCCGCGGCATTCGGCAAAGCATGGGATGCTTGGCGCGACGCGCAGGGTGATGCGGACTCGGTGGCTGCGAAATTACAGGCAAGATTTTCGGCGTGCACAGAAAACCTCGGCCGGCGCGGATACGACGTCTACTGAACAATGAAGCGCAATTCTGATCGTGAAAATTGTCTATAGGAGAAGAAGAATGAAAATAGTAGCAATGGCACTAACCGGCATTATGCTTTTGATCGGGGCGGTTGCCCACGCCGACGAGGCGACCGAGCAGGCGATCATCAAAATGCTGATGGATGATAATGCTTATACCCGGCAGAACCTGAAGGGCACCGGCGACGCAATATCAAAAGAGGGCTCGCTCGAGTTCTGGTCGAGCGGTGGGTTACTCAATAAGGTCGACTCCGATGCAACGCCACAGGAGTTCGAGTCGTTCAATATCAACCTGAAACACATCACCGTAATCACGCTGGTCCCGGGACAGGCAGCCGTCGCGCAGTACTATTCGGAAGGTGCGATGGCCCCGACTAAAAGCGCTGCGGTCAGCAACTATCGCACGCGGGTGACGCAGGTGTTCGTCAAGGAAGACGGCAAATGGAAAGTCCGCGCGGCGCACTGGTCACCCATCGCCGGTGGAGCGGGCACCAGCCAAACCGCCGTTATCGATTAGTCGGAGCAAATAGGGGTCGAACCGAGGTTTTGCTTAACCTCGGTTCGACCCCGATTAATTGCTAATCGTCGCTATCGTCCAGCCTGGACGCATGATCGATCTCGTACGGCGGTGGCTCGCCGCCCGGTCCTTTCAGGTAGTGATCCATCCACCGCTTGAAGCGCAAGGCATAATCGTAGGTAGCAGCCGTGTTGCGATTACCGTGCTGCTCGCCCGGATAGAACACCAGACGAACCGGTGTGTCGGTCCGCAGCTTCACGTGACGATACATTTCCAGCGACTGACTGGGATGCACGCGAGGATCCTGGTCGCCATGCATGATTAGCAGCGGTGTTTTTGCCTTATCCGCGTGATAGACCGGGCTGCGTTTCAACATCCACATCCAGTCGTCCCATGGCCATGCACGGGAATGGACGTTGTACATTTCATACGGGATATCGCCGGTGCCAAACTTGGACACCTGATTCGAGATGCCGACGAACGCGACCGCGGCCGCGTATTCCTCGCTGAGTGCGGTGGCACCCCACATGGATGCATAACCCCCATACGAGCCACCCGAGATACCAACCCGCTGCGGATCCGCCAGGCCATTTTCGACCAGGTGCCGCTTGGCGTCGACCAGATCATTGAACTCTTCTTCCGCGTAGTCGTTTTGACCCAGCTTCGAGAAATAGACGCCGCGCCCGGTGCTGCCACGGTAGTTCGGGTAGATAACCGCGTAGCCCTCGGCCGCCATGACCTGTCCCGGTTGGCTGTAGCCCGACATCCAGCCGTTTGAGTGATGCGCCTCGGGCCCGCCATGCGCGAACACGATCAACGGATTTCCCCCGCGCTTCTTGTTGAAGGGATGAATCAGAACCGCTTCAAGCTCCAATCCATCGCGCGCCGTGTACGGCGCCTCGCCATCGCGCAACAGAAACACCTCCTGCGGATGTTCGGGCGTGTCGGCGATGGCGGCAGCGACATCTTTGCCAGCGCTCGTGTCGACTACGCGCAGTATCGGTCCGTCTGCAGGCGCAGTCCCCGGCGCGTTCGCTGTCGAAGTCGACGCCGTTGACCATTCGGTCCAGACGCCGCGTCTGCCCAACCAACGTATGCGAGTATTGTCTTGCCAGGCAAAATCGGTCACGTGGCCGGCATATTCGGGCACCAGGTCCTGGCGATCGCCGCCCGACGTTGCCGCCAGGTACAGCCGGCCTTCATTCGGATCGTTGATATCAACACTACCGATGTACGCAATTTGTTCACCGTCCGGAGAAAACTCGAATCGGCCGAGCTTGCCGACCGAACCGATCTGGCTAAGGACTTTGCTACTGGCCGGATCGACGATATAGATATCGCGAGAGGTGTAAGAGTCGTCAATCAACGGTGTTGGCGCGAGCGCGACTGCATAGCGACCACCGTCGGGGGCCCAGGTCAGTGCGGATGCCGAGCCCGGCAGATCCTGCATGCGAGCTTCGTTGTTATCGAGGTCGAGGATCCAGACTCTGGTTTCCGGCACCGACTCTTCGTAGACGACCGCTTTGAAGCCTTTCAATTCGAGCTCTTCTTTCCTCTCCGGCGGTGCGTCGGCAGCGAGGAATGCGATGCGCTTGCCATCAGGCGCTGGATAGATACTGCTAATGGAATTCACATGCGTGAATTTTTCGACAGCCTCACCACCTGCCGTCGAGATTTCGAATAACGAGTTGAACTTCGCCTCCGGATCGCGCTGCGCAAGGAAATAGAGAGACTCACCGGTGACAGACCAGGCTATGGACGATATTTCGATCTCGCCCGTCACGTAAGGCCGCGAAACGCCATCGAAATTGACAATGTGCAGCTCACGGTAAGCCCTGCCGTCGTCATCTTCGTAAAGTAACCGCGGAACCGACAATAAATACGCAATCTGATCGTCATCGGGACTCAGGCGGACATCGCTCACCCTCTTCAGGGAAACGACGTCCTCCAGGCTGAGTGCATCGGATTGTGCGCCTGCCGTCTGAATACAGGCAAACGCGGTTAACACGAATACACACAGCGTGCGAGACAGTTGACAGGCAACGGTATTCATCGGCGACGGGCTCCGAGGTATCTGGATGTTATTGGATCAGGCTTGAGCGTGGTGCCGAGTATAGTACCTGGCGATGAAGATGTCGGGTATTCGTGAACGGCCGGCAGCCGCCGACCGCGTGTTAGGATGCGGTCGAAAAACGACCATTCGTACCGATCTTCGAGAATTCCCAGCGAGATTTCCATGAGTCACCATGAGGAACACCGGGCGCATCGAGTTGGCTGGCTTCGGGCCGCCGTGCTCGGCGCAAACGACGGCATCGTATCTACCGCGAGCCTGATAATCGGGGTTGCGGCAGCGAGCGCCGCCCACAGCAACATTCTCCTTGCCGGCGTCGCCGGGCTGGTTGCCGGCGCCATGTCCATGGCGGCGGGCGAGTACGTATCCGTCAGCTCGCAGTCAGATACCGAGACCGCCGATCTCGAGCAGGAACGGCTGTCGCTCGAACAGAATTTCGAGGTCGAGAAGGCAGAGCTGGCCCAGATATACGAAGGTCGGGGCCTCGAACCCGCCCTGGCCGTACAGGTTGCCGAGCAGCTGATGGCGCACGATGCCTTAGGCGCACATGCGCGCGATGAAATTGGCATTTCGCATATTGTGAGCGCGCAGCCGATCCAGGCCGCTTTATCCTCTGCGGGCACGTTTACAATCGGTGCCGCGTTGCCATTATTGGTCGCATGGGCCAGCCCCACGGCACAGCTGATTCCCGTGGTTGCTGGGTCGTGTCTACTGTTTCTGGCTTTGCTCGGCGGTCTGGCGGCGCGCGCCGGCGG
>CAMYMR010000105.1 GCA_947259285.1 uncultured Woeseiaceae bacterium
GCTGCGCGTAATCCGTCCCGGTAGCCGAGAAAGCGATTGGCGACAGCTTTGTGGTGCGGATCGCCTTTGATAAACGCGATTCTCTCATGACCCAGGTCCGCCAGGTAACGCGTCATTTCGGCAGAGATTTCGCGATCATTGGTCGAGACGGATGACTGCTTGCCGTTCTCTTCGCCCGGAGACAATCGTACGAGCGGCGTTCCCGTCGACTGGATTGCCCGCACGATCTTCGGCATGTTCGACAGCGGCGCAGCAAGGATAACGCCGGATAGACGCGTGTCCTCGACAAACGACTTGAGCTCGATCGCGACCTTTTTCTTTCGAAAATTACAAGGGTGGATCAACAGCTCAGAGTCGGCGGCTTTGCAGGCTCTCAGCGCACCCTCCTGCATATCGATGATATAACCGCTGCTGGGTATGTCGTAGGCAGCCGGGTCGTCGTAGACGAGGCCGACGAGATGAGAGCGCTGGCTCGCGAGGTTTCGGGCAGACTGATCCGGTCGATACTTCAGTACGGCAATGGCGTTTTCGACGCGCTCGCGAGTCGAATCGCGGACGTTCGGCTCTTGATTTACAACGCGCGAAACGGTCTTGATCGAGACGCCGGCAACCTTTGCAACGTCGAATATCGTCGGTCTGGGCATAGGCCTCCAGCCTGATGCGATGGTTTGTTCTTATTTGAGATTCATAGGCAATTACAGACTGATCTGACAACGCTGTCAAATTTTTTGATTGGTAAACCAATTACTTGGCTTCAGTGAGTCTGCACCATCTCAGGGCAAGAGATCGGCGTACAGGTCTTTCATAACCAGCTTCGGCGTGCGCTCCACTGTAAACAAGCCCCAATGCTTCTCCGGCTCCAGCAGATCGGGAGAGCCTTTCCAGGGCTCGTCGAATGCCTCGAAGACGAAGGTCAGGATTTTTTCTTCGGTGGTCCATTCGAGCAGCTGCTTGTAGTAGCTGTCTTGCAACTCCTCGGTCGCATTCCACGGCTCGATGCCGCGTCCGTTCGAGGCTGTTGTCCAGCCGGCCTCGGTAATAACCACGGGTTTTCCGGCATAGTGATCGACGACCGAGTGGTAGTTGTGCTTGGTGTACTCAAGCGCATCCTCGATGGTTCGATACTCCCATGCGGGATAGGTATGCACCGAGATAAAATCGAGTTCGGCAGCGAGCGGTTCCAGCTTGTAGGTCCAGGGCACGTAGTTCTCGCAAAACGTCACCGGCTGGCTGATCTGGTCTTTGATTCTTTTCACGTAGGCAACCAGGTTCCTGACCGGCACCATGTGATCGGTCCATTCGACGCTGGCTTCGTTGCCGACAGATACCGAGAACACGGTATCCGGGTATCGATTCGCCAGAGAGACCAGGACGTCGACCTGCCTGCTATTGAAGCGCCGATTACGCTCCAGCGTATCCTCGCTGAAATCGGCGCCCCAGGGACAATGCGGGTTGCTCATCTCAGCCGCCATATCGAGTCCCAGCATCACTTTGAAATCCAGGCCCTCGTTCCGAATCACGCCGAGCACGGTCGAGGCATGCGGGCTGCAGTCGTAAAGCCTCAGGTACTTCCAGTTTTTCGAGAGTATCTGCAGGTCTTCACGGACTTCCTCGTAAGACGGGTAGGTCCGGTCCAATGGGCTTTGCCCGTGCCGGTAACCCGAGTAACAAATCGCATTGCCGTGTTCCAGTACCTTGCCACCACCGTCGCTCAGATGCGCGTTGAGTTTGTCAATCATATTTACAGTTGCCGTCCTTATCCCAGATGCCCCAGTAGGCGCCGACGTCGCCTTCAGCATCCACCTTCCAGGTCTCATCAAACGATGAGAAGTAGAAGATCTCGATATTCTCTTCTTCCGCCCATTTATAGGTGTTGATGAAATACTTGATCGCGTTTTCGAAGGAGGGCACCGCGCCGCCTTCGGGCGTACCGACGTTCGGCCAGCCGGTCTCGCTAATGATGACCTTCTTGCCGTTCGCCACGTGCACGGCACGACGATACATCTCCTTCATATAGAGCAGGGCGTGATCGGCCGGGCAGCTCTCCCAGAACGGGTAACAGTTCGCGAGGATGACGTCGCAGGCCTCGGTGACACGGGGATGGACGGCAAACTCGAAGTAGGCGTCGACGTAGCCGACGTCGACATCGGGAACCGCCTGTTTTGCGCGATTGATATAGTCGATGAGCTCGTCTTCAGTCAGCTCGCCGCGCAGTAGCACTTCGTTGCCAACGGCAAGAACGTTCGCATGCCCGGCCTTCGCGATTTCGATGCCGTTCGCGAGTTCCAGCTCGTTCTGCTCCCGGTTATCATCGAGCCAGACACCGACCATCGTCTTGAGGCCGTTCTCGTGGGCGATGGCCGGCATGAGTTCATTACCCTCGGTACAGGAGAATGTACGTATCCAGCGCACGTAGGGCTGGATGAAGGCGAGACGCTCCCGGATCTGTGCGTCTTCAATCTGTGTGCCGGGACCCTGGCCCTCGACGTAAGGGCTGAAGCAGATGCCGTGGATCTTCGCTTCGAGGATCTTGCGGACGAGCGCTCGCAGGTCATCAACGGAATAGCTGGAAAAATCGATTCCGGCCAACGACAAGGTTTTCTTATAGTAATTTGACATCTGGGTCTCTCGGTTATTTGTGATGGGCGTTGGACGAGCGAGTACGCGGAGGAACTACTCTTCGAGTAACAGCTTCGTCCCGAACTTTACGGTGAGTTGACGGATTTGCCCGCTGCGCCGAAACAACTCGGTGCTGAGATCAGGCGACAGCGCCAGTTCTGTAAAGGTCTCCTGGTCACCATCACGGCCTGTGAGCGTGAGCGATGTGCTCTCGTCGTCGCTCAGTCGGTAGACAACCGGCACCTGGCACCAGGTGAAGGCGAGTCCGCCCTTCGGCACGTCGATCTCTTGCCATTGACCGTCAACATCGACGTAACGGAACTGCCGGGCTTCCTTCACGAACTCCCGCGCCCGCAGCAGGTGCGGTTGAAAACCGACCGCACCGCCGTCGACGCGTATGCCGAGCTCGCCAAAACGCGTTAGCACCTCTTCCTTGACCTGCCCCGTCATGCCCGGCTGCTTGGCACCGGCATGCCTTGGCGTGTGCGAGTACGGGTCATACGGAAACGCGCCGTATTCCTCAGGCGTTTTATTAAAACCGATTCCGGCACGCACCCGATAGTAGAGCTCGCCGAGACGTTGCAGGACAGCCGCGTCGCAGCCCTGGTCCAACGCGGAGAAGAAGTTCTCCTGCACAGCCAGCAGCAGCTTGGACACCATGTGCCAGTAGATGCAGCCGAGGCCTTCGAAACCGAACATGCCGCCGGAGCGGCCAGTGAACTCGGCGTGGTTGAATACCAGCTCGTAGAGTTCTTTCAAGGGTTCGCGCGCCGCTTCGACGTCACCGCCATACTCCGACATCAATGCGTCCAATTCAGCGTCGAGGTCGCCGACGTTCGCGAAATCGCCATTGAATCGATAAACGCCGTTGGCGTCCTGCGTGATAATCCGGCGGTCGCCCTTCGTCAGCATCTTCGCGAGCAAGGCAACGGTTTTCACCTGATCTTCCGCTACCCGGTTCTTTTCCAGGAATCGCGGCAGCTGTCGGTCGGGATACAGCATGAAGGAGTGTTGATCGGGCCTGTAGACGTCACTCTCGAACAGCGCCTCGACAATCGCGACGGCTTCTTCTGGCCCGATCGCTCCCGCACTGAGTGCGGCGACCTGGCCTTCCAGCATCGGGTACAGCGTCTCGAACGAAAGCGCGTCTTCTCGTAAATGCAGAATGTTATAAGCGTGATACAAACCATCGTCACGCTTGTTACTGCCGATGCTGCGGTCGATCGCCGCCAGTGTGTGATCCAGCAACGCCACAACCAGGGTGGGATCCTGGGTGACCTTGCCGGAGAATGATTCCTGTTTGTAGATGCGCTCGCGATAGTGGCTCGCGGGCTCGCCGAGTTTGACCAGCAGGTCGTGGCGTTCGGCGTCGCTGATTGTTCCGCCGTCCATCAGCGTACGCGCGTCGGCGAGGGCGCTTGCCGTGTCGCTCAGCCATTCACTGACCTCGGACGACAGTTCGAACGGTTGCGAGTTGCTCGCCAGCAGTTCCTGCAGGAAACGCACGTAGCGGCGCAGGTAATACAGGGTGACCATCGACAGGCCCTGTCCGACCAGCGCGTTATTGGCATCGTTCCATTCCGGGCGCTGGGTGTTCATCCAGATGCCGCCGTCGATTACCAGGTTACTGAGCTTGCAGAGCAGCGGTACCAGCAGTTTCTCCAGGAGATTGACCTGGTAGACCTCGCCGTTTTCGTCAACGATCAACTTGCCGTCGGCGCCAATATCGGCGACGCGGCGTTCGATGCGCTCGGCCAGTACCTCGTCATAGTCGACCGTGCTCTTCGGGTCGTCCAGGAGCGCCGAGAACGGCCTGATCCGGTAGGGCACGTTCGCATAGCAGAAGATCGGTTCATACAGCAGCTTTCTTAGACGATCAGGGTGAAACGACCGCGACAGCTCCAGGAGTTTCTGCAGGTAAATGATCTGGTGATCACCCCAGTAGCCAATGTAGCTCCACGGGTCGTCCGGCTCCTCGACTTCCCAGTCGATACCTTCCTTGGTGATTCGGTACGGGTTGTAGCCGTCGACCGTGGACGCGTTAACAAACTTGGCAATGATGTTCTCGACGAACTCCGGAT
Source organism: uncultured Woeseiaceae bacterium (assembly GCA_947259285.1). Lineage (GTDB taxonomy): Bacteria > Pseudomonadota > Gammaproteobacteria > Steroidobacterales > Woeseiaceae > UBA1847. The sequence continues at coordinate 4,701 of CAMYMR010000105.1, forward strand.
AGCTGAATACAAGAGCCTCCCAATTCTGGAAGATGTCGCGCCAGTTGCCCTCGTAGGACAGCAGCCGGTTGCCGTGCTCGTCTTTCAGCCGGATCGCGAACTGGTTCCACGGGCGACTCGGGTCGCCATGACGGCGACCGAAGGTGATTGGCAGGTATTCGTGACTGAGGCGCGTCAGCTGCGCATCGCCTGCACGATGCACTGACGATAATAATTCGGAGAGATTGACCGTCTCCGGTAACTTGTCCAGCAGCGCTTTGTTGCGCCGATACACATCGCCATTGAAGTGTCGGATCGTATTCACGAAGTCCCAGGCGGACACGTTGTACTGATCGTCGAAGATGCCGCCCCTGAGCACATTGAAAAGCACATTGGCGTAGTGGTGCACTGCGACGTTTACCTCGGCCGCCGCCTGGTAGCCGTCCGCACTGGCCATGATACGCGCCAGCGCGTCGGAGCCTTCGTCGACAGACTCTGCAATTGCATTGGCCACGGCGCCCGGATCGCTCAGCATTTGTCGCAGGTCGACCACCTCGCTTTGACTCTTTTCGATGTCGCTGACGATCTGCCACTGCTGCGATCCCTGGGGCTCGAGCTGCAGCGTAGTGCTAACGAGGTAAGCACCGCGAACGCCCCGTTTATGAACTTCTTTTTCCGGTGTCTTGCCGAAACGAAAGTCGTTCAACTGCTCGGAAGACAGCAGCACGTCATGGCCATTGAGTCCAAGACAGAAGACGGTATTCGCCCGCAGCGATTCGCAGGGTTCGGCGCGGTCGGTTATGCCGGAGTACAGCGTGAACAATGCAAGCCCCGTCTCATCGTCCAACTCGGTCCATTTGTAAGCATCGACGAGATTGCTGGTGTTGGTTTGCGCAAAGCGCGGAGCACCGGCAGGCAATACATTTTGCAGGCCGTCGATCATTTCGACACTGACCGCTTCGTGGCTCAGGTTGGATATTTCACACTGTCGCGCGAAGCCGTAGTGTTCGCTGGTGACCCAGGTGTAGCGAAAGGCCAGCTTCAGATCGTGGTTGATCTCCTCAAAGCAGATTTTGTTGCCCAGCCTGTTCTTGTAAAGGTTGCGGCTGACGGCGTAGATCCCATCGTGCTCGCGATTGAACGGCTCCCAGGCGTGGCTTTCATCCCCGATCATTACCCGCAGCATGGTCTTGCTACCGGTATGCGCGCTGCTTTCGTGAACCTTGTCGACCGTGATGTACGGAAACAATGCCGTGTCCGGAGAGACGCGGCCCGCGGTCAGTCCACCCGTCGACGAAATGAAGAGCCAGTGGTCTGTGTCAGAAATGACGCTGATAAAGAAGGGCGGAATCTTGTCGACGTTCTGGATCGCGTAGTAGCGTTCGCCCGCCATGTCGATGAATTCACCCGACACCGAGCCGCGATGATTATCCTGAGTTTTCAAAGCTTGCCCCATATTTCGGTTTGATCTTCTTTTTGTTCTGATTTTGTTAATCGACCAGAACGAGCGAGCCGAACAGGCCGGCGTCGATCCAGCCGCGGTCCTTGGGACCGTACGGCACCGACTCCGAGCCGATAAAGTTCTCCCTGAGCTCGCTGCCGTCATTGTCGCAGTAGGCGAGCATCAGCCCCATGATCTTGCCGGCGGTCAGCCTTATCGGCTGGTTGTCGTCGGCGCCGTCGACGTAGTCATCCGAATAAACGTCGATCGCAAGTTCCCAGACAATCGTATTGCCGTGCTGTTGCCAGCGGCTCTCGACGTGGTGCGAATAGTCGTGCGGCTTCTCGTCGACGCCTATGTCGATGGCCCGGTTGTCGAGCGACATGTGGTATGCAAAGGCGTTGTGGTTGAACTGATGGTCACCGCCGGAGTGATCCTCGTCGAGGAAGATCTCCCAGCAGTCGTCGTCCCAGTACTGCACCAGCGGGTCGCGGTGAGTGTCGATCAGGATGTCATCGACGAACTCGCCGAGGATATACAGCTTGCCATCGTCCCACGCAACCTTGAACCGTCCCTGGAAGTCCTCGGGTGCATACTCCGGCCCGAGCCAGCGTTCGTTAATGCCACGCCATTCGGCGCTGTCCCATATCGCGTCGTCCGCGACACCGTCGATGACTGGGGCCGATTCGGCCTGCGGCGCATGATAGACGCTGCGATCCTCGACGTGAGCAGGGCTGGCGCACGCAGCGCTGACGGCCAGCAGGCATGCGGCGGCGACCGGCGCGTATATCGGCCCTAATGGGACTCTTCGCATGGTTCCCCCTGACGACAGCGGACGCTAATTCCTGGAAAGACTCGCATTGTAAGGGCTAATGACAGCGCTGTCAGCTCTATTTGGCCGATACAGGGCATAGCGATGCGAGAAATTCGTTAGAAGTGTTGACAGCGCTGTCAGTATCCAGTACAAAACCGATAGTAGGTGGGGGCGCCGTGGGTTTCGTTTGAAACTAAAACAATGATTGGCAAACCCTGAATCTGACCGAACCGTCGGCATTTCAAAACGACGAACAACACAGCAAGCTGGGGGCTTGAGCATGCAGAATCCTTCCTTTCGCAAGAATCCTTTGGCCGCAGGCGTCGCACTGGCGCTGGGCGCAGGACTGACCGGCACGGCGGTCGCGCAGGAGATGACCGACGACGACGTCATGGCCGACGACGAAGTCATCGAAGAAATCATCACCGTCGGCATCCGCGGCTCTCTGTCTTCCGCACAGAACATGAAAGAAAATGCGGATACCTTCGTCGACGGCGTTACCGCATCGGATATTGGTGCGCTGCCCGACCGGTCTGTTGCCGAAGCTCTGCAGCGCGTGCCAGGCGTTAACATTGGCCGTTTCCAGAAAACGTCAGACCCGGACCGCTTCTCGGCGGAAGGTGTTGATGTCATCATTCGCGGCTTGCCCTTTGTCCGCGCTGAGCTGAACGGTCGGGA
>CAMYMR010000106.1:0-8046 GCA_947259285.1 uncultured Woeseiaceae bacterium
CAGTAATGGCTCGCCACCCGTCAGCCGGATCTTGCTGATGCCGAGCCGGGCGGCGACCCGGGCTACGCGCATTATTTCCTCGTAGGTCAGCCGCTGCTGCCTCTTCAGGAACTCATAGTCGGCGTGGAACTCCGCCTCCGGCATACAGTAAGGGCAGCGAAAATTGCACTGGTCCAGGAGCGAAATGCGCAGGTCGTGCAACGGTCGGCGCAGCGCATCACGGGCAATGATGCGGTCGCCGTTCACCTGCAAGTTCTGCATCTCGGTCAATTTCATGAGGCCATTCTGCCCTAAGTCAAGGTTGTTACATACCGCAACAGACGGATCCCACGAGGTTTGCTAAGCTCTCGCGCTTGGTAGAAAGGGGGTATCCCAGTATGCACGTTACTTTCAGCCCGGAGGAACTCGCGTTCCGGGAAGAGGTGAGAGCCTTTTTCCGCGACGAAATGCCCGATGATATCCGCCAGTTAAGGGAATCGGGAGCCGAGCTCAGGCCGGAGGCACAGGTTCGTTGGCAGCAGCTGCTGCACAAGAAGGGCTGGGCCGGTGTTAACTGGCCGGTCGAGCACGGCGGAACGGGCTGGACGCCGGTGCAGAAGTATATATTTGCGACCGAGGAAGCAAACGCAAACGCGCCGGTGATCGTTCCATTCGGTCTCAGCATGGTGGGTCCGGTCCCCGCGCCGATCTCAATGGTGACCATTACGTCGTCAACGGCACCAAGACCTGGACCACCCTTGGCCAATTCGCAGACTGGATCTTTTGCCTCGTCCGAACGAATACGGATGTCGCGAGGCGTCAGGAGGGCATTAGCTTCCTGCTCATCGATATGAAAACGCCCGGCGTGACCGTGAAGCCGATAATCCTGCTGGATGGCGTGCACGAGGTAAACGAGATCCACTTCGAAGACGTTGAGGTGCCGGTAGAGAACCTGGTTGGCGAAGAGGGCAAGGGTTGGACCTACGGAAAAGTGCTGCTGCAGCACGAGCGGGCCAACATCGCCGGCGTCGCGCGCTCGCGGTATCGTGTCAGGCGTCTGCGCGCGCAGGTCGAGCGTTCGGTGCGCGGCGCGGCGCCGATGGCCAGCGACAAGAACTTCATGCGCCGCCTGGCGGCGGTCGAGGTGGAGCTCAAGGCCCTCGAATACACCGAGCTACGAACCCTGGCCGCGGTGGCCTCCGGCAAAGCGCCCGGGCCGGAGTCTTCCATCCTGAAGATCAAAGGCACCGAAATCCAGCAGGCGATCGACGCGCTGTATCTCAAAGCGGCCGGCTACTATGCCCTGCCATACGTACCGGAGCAGTACGAGCCTGACTTTGACGACGAAGCGGTCGGTGAGGCACGCGAATCGCAATCCTCGCTACGTTATTTCAATAACCGGAAAGCGTCGATCTACGGTGGCTCCAACGAGATTCAGAAAAACATCATCGCCAAGCACGTGCTCGGGCTGTAAGGAAACGCAATGGATTTTTCGCTTAACGAAGTACAGGAGATGCTGGCCGACAGCATCGACAAGTTCATCGAGAATGAGTATGCCTTCGACACGCGCCAGAAGTATGCGGCAAGCGAGTCGGGCTACAGCGATGCCGTCTGGAATACGTTCGCTGAATTGGGCTGGACGGCAGTGCCATTCAGCGAAGCTGATGGCGGTTTCGACGGCGACCAGCGTGACATCATGGTCGTTATGCAGTGCTTCGGGCGCGGCCTGATCGTCGAACCGTATCTGGCCAACGTCGTCCTCGCGGGCGGCGTATTGAAACGAGTGGCGAGCGCTGAACAAAGAGAGCGCTGGTTGCACCCGATCATCGGTGGCGAGCTGCAGGCAAGCCTTGCATTTGCGGAGCCCCAGGCGCGCTACGATCTCGCGGATGTCGCAACGACGGCGAGCGAGAATCGCGATGGCTGGATCCTCAACGGCAACAAAGGCTTTGTCCTGAACGGCGGCACCGCGGACCTCATCATCGTGCCGGCGCGGACTGCGGGCGAACAATCTGATAGTAAAGGCATCACGCTGTTCGCAGTATCGGCCAACGCGGATGGCGTATCGCTCAATGCCTATCCGACGGTTGATGGCCTGCGCGCGGCGGAGCTGACGCTCGATGGGGTCCGTGTAGATTCTGACTGCGTGCTCGGCGACGTGGGCAACGGCCTCGCAGCGCTTGATGCGGCAGTCGATGACGCGACGCTTGCCGTCTGTGCAGAAGCCGTGGGCATCATGCAGGTCCTGAAAGACAAAACGGTCGAGTACTCGAAGAGCCGTACGCAGTTCGGCGTTCCGATCGGCAGTTTCCAGGCACTGCAGCATCGCATGGTCGATATGTTGACCGCCTGCGAACAGGCGCAGTCGTTGCTGCTCTGGGCGGCGATGACCTGTGCGGCGGAAGATGATCAGGCGAAACGTGCGATAAGCTCGCTGAAATACCTCGTCAGCACAAGCGGACAGACACTGGGGGAAGAAGCGGTGCAGCTGCACGGCGGGATGGGCGTAACCTGGGACCTCGACGTCGCCCACTACTTCAAGCGACTTACCGCCATTGGCCAATTATTCGGCGACGCGGACTGGCATCTGGACAAGCTCGCGGCCTGATCACCCGCCCGGACGATAGATGTTTCCGCAGAGTATCGTCGATTTTTATGCCACCAATCAGGAACTCCTCTGGCTGACAACGCTGTTTGTCGACCTCGGCTTCACGGTGCTCCTGTACAGGCTTTTCGGCAAAGCGGGCCTGCAGGTCGCAATTGCCACCGCGATTATCCTGGCCAATCTGCAAGGCCCGAAACTGACCGTGATCTTCGGTCTGCAGACGAGCCTCGGCGTCATCTTCTATTCAAGCATCTTCTTCGCGACCGACATGCTCAGCGAAATCTATGGCAAACAGGCCGCAAACAAGGCCGTCCGCATGGGCTTTGCCGTCAGCATCATCGTATTGGTCATGCTGAGCATCGCGCTGCTATACCTGCCCAGCGATAAGCCCGGGACCGCGGAGTTTTCCGCCAACGTTCACAACGCATTTTCAACCATCGTCAACTTCACGCCGCGGTTCATTTTCGGATCGTTACTGGCGTACTACATCAGCCAGCACTTCGACGTATGGGCATTTCACAAGATCAAATCGGTTACCGGCGAGCGCTGGCTGTGGCTGCGGAACAATCTCTCGACGATGAGCTCGCAAGTTGTCGATACCTTGATCTATTCGCTGGTTACCTGGTGGGGCATTGTCGACCTCGAGACGGCGCTCGCGCTTGGTGCCGCAAAGTACCTATTCAAAGTCGTGATTGCTATGATCGATACTGCGTTCCTGTATTGGGCGCGGCATATCCGCAAGGTACGTCGCCCCGTTATGCAAACAGCCGGGTAATTGCAATGAAACCATCGGGCGTCATCACTGTCACGACCGATTTCGGCCACAAGGGTCCGTTTGCCGGCGTAATGAAAGGCGTGATCTTGAGCCGCTTTCCGGCGGCGAGAGTGGTCGATCTCGCGCACGACATCCCGGCGCAATGGCCGCCCGAGGCCGGTTTCTGGGTCAGCCGTTCCTACACCTGGTTTCCGGCCGGAACGGTGCACATGGCCATCGTTGATCCCGGTGTCGGAACCGAACGCGACATTCTCATCGTCGAAGCGGATGGCCATGTCTTCATCGCCCCCGATAACGGCCTTCTGGGACAGCTGCTCGAGAGCGTCGAAGCACCGCGAGTCTTCAAGCTTCTTCCGAGTAAAATCAAGCGCTTACAGCTTAAGCCGCCAAGCGCGACTTTTCATGGCCGCGACATATTTGCGCCGGTCGCTGCCGAGATTGCCGCGGGCCGTATTTCGATCGACGATATTGGCGAACGGACCGCTACGTGGACGCCTGGATGGCTGGACGAACCCGAAACAATGGCCGGAAAGGTCAGCGGCGTGATCGTCACGATTGATGCCTTCGGCAACCTGATCAGCAATATCGACGCCGGCCTGTTGGAGCAGTTTCGTGAGCCGGTCGCCAATATCGGTGGCCACCAGATCGCGATGTTGCAGACTTACGGACGCGCAAATCCGGGCGACCTGCTGGCGCTGGTCAACTCGTTTGGCGTCATTGAAGTCGCGAAAGCAGAAGGCAGTGCCGCGGAGGGCCTGGGCGCCGATCGCGGAGCGCCGCTGGTCATCACAGACGGCTACAGCGCCTGAGTCTGCTGCTGCATCGCCTGTTTCTCGAGCCTGGCCCAGGAATCTCGCAACGTCACGATGCGATTGAATACCCGCGAAGTCGGCGAATCGTCTAGCTCATCGTGGCAAAAGTAGCCAAGGCGTTCGAACTGCACGGTCTGGCCGGCCGCCAGCGCGCCAAGCGCCGGCTCGAGTTTCGCATCGACCGTCTGCAGTGATTCCGGATTCAGCACGGCGTGGATGTCATCCGCTGAATTCGGATTGGCGACGGTAAACAAGCGGTCATACAGACGCACACCTGCGTCGATTGCGTGCTGACAGGACACCCAGTGGATTGTACCTTTGACTTTGCGATCGCTGCTGCCGGTGCCACTGCGGGTATCCGGATCATAGCTGCAGCGAAGCTCGACGACCTCGCCAGACTCGTCCTTGATAACTTCGTCACAGCGGATGATATAGGCGAAGCGCAGCCTTACCTCGCCGCCCGGCTTCAGCCGGAAAAACTTGCGCGGCGCCTCTTCCATGAAATCGTCCCGTTCGATCCAGACCTCGCGTGAAAATGGCATCTCGCGCGTACCAAGCTCCGGTTTTGCGGGATGGTTCATGGCCTGCATCATCTCGACTTTGTCGTCCGGGTAGTTCGTCAATACGACTTTGAGGGGCTTCAGTACGGCCATGCGCCGCTCTGCCGTATCGCCAAGGGTCTCGCGCACACAGTTTTCGAGAGCGCCCATCTCGATGAGCTTGTCTTTCTTGGTCACGCCGGCGCGAGTGACGAATTCCCGCAGAGCGGCGACCGGGTAACCGCGCCGCCGCATGCCGGCGATGGTTGGCATTCTCGGGTCGTCCCAGCCCGACACAATGCCCTCGTCGACGAGCGTATTCAGCTTGCGCTTGCTCGTCACTGTGAAAGCGAGGTTGAGACGGGAAAATTCAATCTGGCGCGGCCGATGCGGCGGCTCCAGCTGGTCCAGAAACCAGTCATAAAGCGGCCGATGATCTTCGAACTCCAGCGTGCACAGCGAATGAGTGATGTGTTCGTAGGCGTCGGAAAGACCGTGTGCAAAATCGTACATCGGATAGATGCACCATTCGTCGCCGGCATTCTGGTGCGGAATATGGCGAATCCGGTATATCGCCGGGTCACGCAGGTTCATATTGGGCGAACTCATATCGATCTTGGCGCGCAGCACGTGCTCGCCGTCGCCAAACTCACCCGCGCGCATGCGACGAAACAAATCCCTGTTCTCTTCCACACCGCGATCACGGTACGGGCTGTTCCTGCCGGCCTCCGTCAACGTGCCACGATAGTCACGAATTTCGTCGGCGCTGAGACTGTCGACATAGGCACAGCCGAGTTCGATAAGGCGGAGCGCTGACTCGTAGAGCTGTTCGAAATAGTCGGAGGCATGCGTCAGGCGATCACCCCAGTCGAAGCCCAGCCAGTGCACGTCACGTTTGATGGCGTCGACGTATTCCTTGCTTTCCTTGCCCGGATTGGTGTCGTCGAGTCGAAGAAAGGTACGGCCGTTATTCTCTTCGGCAACGCCAAAATTCAGGCAAATCGACATGACGTGGCCGATGTGCAGGTATCCGTTCGGCTCCGGCGGGAAGCGAGTAACGATCTCGTCGTGCTTACCCGATTCCAGGTCGTCTTGAATTATTTGCCGGATAAAGTCCCGGCTCGGGGTGTCGCTCATCGATATTTTTCTTAGCCATGGCCGAAAGGGCGGTATTGTACGCGAACTGCTCCGGTTCGCGTACAATACCGTGCCGTGCCGCCGGGCACCGCAAAGCTCCCAATACCTGAAGTCTCAATCATGCCAAATATTACGTTACCCGATGCCTCCAAGCGGCATTTCGAAGCAGCAACAAGTGGTTCCGAAATTGCAGCGAGCATTAGCAAGAGTCTGTTACGAAATGCGGTTGCAGCGCGCGTCGACGGCGCGCTTTGGGACCTTACTCGCAAAATAGAAACGGACGCTGTCGTTGAGATCGTCACACGGGAATCCGATGAGGGGCTGGAACTGCTGCGTCATGACGCCGCGCACGTGCTCGCGGAGGCCGTCAAGGAATTGTGGCCGGCTACCCAGGTTACGATCGGGCCGGCGATCGATAACGGCTTCTATTACGACTTTGCCCGTGACGAGGCATTCACGGAAGCCGATCTCGAAACGATCGAAACCCGGATGAAGGAGATCGTCGACCGCGATGAAGTCATCGAACGGGAAGTATGGGAACGCGACGAGGCCGCTGCCTTTTTCCGCAGCATCGGCGAAGAATACAAGGCCGAGATCATCGAGAGCATCCCGTCAGATGAGGACCTGACGCTGTATCGTCAGGGCGAGTTCATCGACCTCTGTCGTGGTCCGCATCTTCCCTCGACGGGTAAGCTCGGCAAGGCGTTCAAGCTGACGCATGTCTCCGGTGCCTACTGGCGGGGAGACTCGAATAACGAAATGTTGCAGCGCATCTATGGCACGGCCTGGTCCAATGACAAGCAGCTGCGCCAGTACCTGCACATGCTCGAAGAGGCCGAGAAACGCGACCACCGTCGCCTCGGCCGTACCATGGATCTGTTTCACTTCCAGGAAGAGGCGCCCGGCGCGGTTTTCTGGCACCCGAAAGGCTGGAACCTGTTTCAGAACCTGATCGGCTTTATGCGCGATCAGCAGAACGCGGCCGGCTACCAGGAAATCAATACCCCCGAGGTCATGGCACGGTCGCTTTGGGAAGCCTCGGGCCACTGGGAGTCCTTCGGTGACAGCATGTTCACCACCGAGACGGTCGATGGCCGGCATTTTGCCATTAAGCCCATGAACTGCCCGGGACACGTGCAGGTTTTCAAGCAGGGTATTACGAGCTACCGTGAACTGCCCGTGCGGCTCGCGGAGTTTGGCAAGTGCCACCGTTACGAGCCGTCCGGCGCTCTTCACGGCATGATGCGCGTTCGCGCGTTTACGCAGGATGACGCGCATATATTCTGCACGGCCGAGCAGATCACGGAAGAATCGATCGCTGTTTGCGACCTGATCCTCGGTATCTATCGCGATTTCGGCTTCGATGACATCCGTATCAAGTTCGCGGATCGCCCCGAGCTTCGCGTTGGCGAAGATGCGGTCTGGGATCAGGCTGAAGCGGCTCTTCTAGAGGCGCTGGAAGTTGCGGGGCTCGAGTACACGCATAACCCCGGCGAAGGCGCTTTCTATGGACCAAAACTCGAATTTGTGCTGCGCGATGCAATCGGCCGCGACTGGCAGTGTGGCACCCTTCAGGTTGATCTCAATATGCCGGGGCGACTTGGCGCTACCTATATCGGTGAGGATGGCAACAAGCATCTACCGGTCATGCTGCATCGCGCAATATTCGGGTCACTCGAGCGTTTCATGGGCATCCTGATAGAACACCACGCGGGCAATCTGCCGCTGTGGCTTGCGCCGCTACAGGTCAAGGTCTTGACGATTACCTCCGACGCAGACGGGTACGCCGAAGAGATTGCCGGCGCTCTTCATGCCGCCGGCATTCGTGCAGAAACTGACCTCAGGAACGAAAAGATTTCCTACAAGGTTCGTGAACACAGCGTCGCGAAGATCCCTGTGCAGTTCGCCGTTGGCCAGCGAGAACTCGAAAACCGAAGCGTTGCGATCCGTCGGCTGGGCTCAAAAAAGCAGCAGGTACTGCCGCTGGACGAGGCAATTATTGCGTTGACAAGTGAAATCGAAACTCGCGGCGCAAGCGGCTAGGAAGAGCGGCGTGCTTATTTCATTGCTGCGGGGTCGACCCGGCTGACTTTCGGGGCTATCGCAGTCCGCCGGGCCCGCCGTCGGTTAAAAAGTGACGCGCCCTGCAGATCCCCTGTGCGGCGCGTCACAATTTCGATGTTTCGTCCTTTTCTGGCG
>CAMYMR010000106.1:8054-8567 GCA_947259285.1 uncultured Woeseiaceae bacterium
TGAAGGATATAAGACCCAAGTTTTGTTACTTCACAGCGAGCAAAGCGCGCTCGACAGCCTTAGCTCCGGGTTCGGCGACGGCTATACCGTGCACTGCGCGACCAGCGGCAGCGAAGCACTGAATACGCTTGGCGAAACGCCAATAAATGTGATCGTAACGGCGCAGGAACTTCCGGGTATGAGTGGCCTTGAGGCCCTTCGTGAAGCGAAGAAGCGTTCGCCTGATATGATCGGAATTCTGCTGGCCGGCGATTCCGATGACGGGCTGGAAGCGCTGGTTGGTGACAAGGAAGTCTTCCAGGTAGTTCGCGGCAACGTCACCAGCGATACCATTTCCAAGCTGGTTGAAAATGCAACCCAGGAAATGCGGCTGACGACCCTGGCGAACTCCGCTAACGACGCCGCCGCGAACGTGGACGAGCCCGCCGAAGAACACATCGTTATGGAAACGTCCGATAAAGGTGCGACCCTTATAAGCGATGGTACCGGGCGTGTGCCGGTACTTGACCCGAC
>CAMYMR010000107.1 GCA_947259285.1 uncultured Woeseiaceae bacterium
GACCGGCTGGATTCATCGCGCGACGTTGAAGATGAACAACGTGCAGATGATCGGCGGCGTGAACTACGAGCGTATCGGCGACCAGGGCCTGCTGATCAGTTACGGCGAGAAACGCGAGAACCCAATCTGGCTCGACGTTGACAATATCGTACTTTGCGCGGGGCAGCTGCCGCTTCGGACGTTGCAGGAACCGCTGGACGCTGCGGGGATTACCACGCACGTCATCGGCGGCGCCGATGTGGCGACCGAGCTTGATGCCAAACGCGCGATTGACCAGGGGAGTCGGCTCGCCGCGAGGCTCTGACGATGTTCATATTGAACAGCACCCTGTAGGAGGCCGCCCCAGCGGCCGACATCCTGACGCGGCCTGACGGCCGCCGCTTCGCTTCGCGGTCGTGACGGTCGAAGCCCACGAGGGAGAAGACGCCGTCGCGCGTATAACACGGGGCGCGCTCCTACAAACGCCCCTCGCATCGTACCCCGAGGGCACGTGGCACCCCGAGGGCACGTCGCGCGCTGGGGCGCGCTCCTACAGCGGCCGGTGGAAGATCCGTGGGAGCGCATCCTTGCCGCGATCAAACCCACCGTTGCGAGAACTGCTCCGATATCTGGGTTAGTATCGGCGCAATAACAAAAACAAGAATCGGGGTATCACTGCATGGCTGCAACTCTCGTCCTCTCGGACAGCTCGCGCGTACGCTACTCGACGGGCTCCTTCATGTACTTCTCGCAGGGCATTCCGCAGGGATTGCTCGGCATTGCCATACCCGCCTGGTTGGCCAGCCAGGGCGCGAGCGCCGGGGAGATCGCCAACTATCTCGCGATTATCACCTTGCCGTGGGCGTTCAAGCTGGTCACCGGACCACTGATGGATCGTTACGAATTCCTGCCGATGGGCCGCCGGCGGCCGTGGGTGATCGCCGCGCAGCTGGGCCTGTCGCTGTCGTTACTCGCGCTCATATTCGTGGAGGACGTGTCCTCCCAAATCGGGCTACTGACGCTGATCGGAGTGCTCATCAACAGTTTCGCGGCGACCCAGGACGTCGCGACCGACGGCATGGCGATAGATCTCACACCGGTCAGGGAACAGGGTCGCCTCAACGCCTTCATGAGCTTCGGCAAGGCGATCGGCTGGGCCACGACGGCGGCCGTTTCCGGCGTGCTGCTGACTGTCTGGGGACTGGGCCCGACAGCAGTACTGGCGGCGGTCGTGTCAGCCGCCGGGGTGCTCGCGATGCTGGTCATCCTGGAACGCGACGGGGAGCGCGTGCTCCCCTGGACATCCGGGGCGGCAGCAACCGTGCATCGCGCCGGTACGTCATTTCGGGAGGTGTTCAAGGCCGTCAACAAGGTCCTCTGGGTGCGCAGCAGCCTCATTGTCATGGCCATCATGTTTTTCGACGGACTGATCTATGGCTACGGACAGGCGCTGATGCCCATCGCGGCAGTGAACCTTTTCGGCTACACGACCGCTCAGTGGTCGCAGCTGGTCGCGATGATGGGCTTGATCGGCGCGGTCCTCGCGCTTGGTGTCGGTCCGCTGATCGATCGCGCGGGAGCGAAGACCATGCTGATAACTACGATCTCGCTGGTCGGAATTCACGCGCTGGTGCTCGCGCAGACACAGCATCTGTGGGAGGACACGACCTACGTACGCGTCATGCTGTCGCTCTACGTGATGATGATGCCAATCGTCATGGTCGCGACCCTCGCGCTGGCGATGGCGATTTGCTCCAGCGGTATTTCTGCGACACAGTTTGCCGTTTACATGTCGACCGCGAATCTCGGGCACGCGCTCGGCTCCAAGGTTTACGGAATGGTCGCCGACAAATCCAGCTACGTGCAGTCCTACACGATGATGAGCGTGCTGGTGGCCGCGATGGTGATCGTAATCTTGTTTCACCGCCACCGCGTTGAAGAAACTCCGGGAGGCAGCCGCAGGAAACCGGCTCGACGATACACCGTCAGCATTGCGGCCGCCGAGGCGGGTTCATTCTTGTCGGGCGCCATGCGCTGCCCGAAATGCCGCGCGGACATGGAGCAGATCGATCATGAAGGTACCGAAATCGACCGCTGTACCATCTGCCAGGGCCTCTGGTTCGATGCCGGCGAAATCGAGGCCGTTCGCGACAAGCAGTCGGCGGCGGCAATCGACATCGGGGACGCGGCGGTCGGAAAGAAAAGCAATGTGAAAGACGACTATCAGTGTCCACGTTGCGGCGGCGCGATGACAAAAGTCGTGGACGCGAGGCAGCCGCATATATGGTTCGAGACGTGCAGCTCGTGTAACGGGTCGTTCCTGGATGCCGGCGAACTGCGCGATTTGTCCACCGTCAGCATTGGCGATTTCTTCAAGGACCTGGTTACGCCGGAACGTACGTAAAAAGCCGCCAGAGTCGCACGGGACCGGCGGTCCGCTGGAGGTCGGGATGTCGTCGAAAATTGTATTGAGGTTCCTGTTACTCCTGTCGATCGTGGTGTTGTACGGCTGCGCCCGGCAGGCCACGCATCCCGAGCTCGAACGCCTGCAGGCGCGCGCCGAGGCCGTAACGATTATCCGCGATGACTTCGGTGTACCGCACATTTATGCAAAGACGGACGCCGACGCCGTATTCGGCATGCTGTACGCGCAAAGCGAAGACGACTTTAATCGCGTAGAGCGAAACTATATCTGGGCGACGGGCCGACTGGCGGAAGTCGAGGGAGAGCCGGCGCTATACAGCGATTTACGGGCGCGGCTCTATATGACCGTGGACGAAGCCAAAGCCGCCTACGATTCGGCGCCCGACTGGCTCAAGGCGCTGTGCGACGCCTTCGCGGATGGCGTGAACTACTACTTGCTCACTCACCCGGAGGTGGAGCCACGATTATTGACCCGCTTCGAGCCGTGGATGCCGATGTTCTTCAGCGAGGGATCGATCGGCGGGGATATCGAGCAGATTCCGCTCGACGGCATCGCGGCGTTTTACGGTGACCAGGACCCGACGGCGGTCCTCGAGCATGCGCGCACGGAAACAGCATCGCTTATCGAACCCTCCGGTTCGAACGGCTTTGCGATCTCGGGCAAGTTGACCGAGTCCGGCAACGCGATGCTGTTGATCAACCCGCACACATCGCTGTTTTTTCGCGGCGAGATTCATGTCGTGAGCGAGGAAGGGCTCAACGCATACGGCGCCGTAACCTGGGGGCAATTCTTCGTTTACCAGGGATTCAATGAAGATACCGGCTGGATGCACACATCGACCTATGTCGATTTCATCGACGAATTCATCGAGGACGTCTTCGAAGAGAATGGCCAGCTGATGTATCGCTACGGTGACGAGACGCGTCCCGTGTGGGTCTCCGAGGTAACACTGAAGTACAGGGATGGCGACACCGTATCGGAACGCACGTTCCCCCTGTATCGGACCCACCATGGACCGATCACTCACGAGATCGGCGGCCGCTGGGTTGCCACGAAGATCAACTGGGACCCGGTGCGCGCGCTCGAGCAGTCTTTCGTGCGCACCAAGCTGGACGGACACGATGCGTTTCGCCAGATGATGAACATTCGGACGAACTCATCGAACAACACCGTCTATGCGGACTCGTCGGGCAATATTGCGTACTACCACGGTAATTTCATTCCGAGACGAAATCCGGGCTTCGACTTTTCAAAGCCCGTGGACGGCAGCAACCCGGCGACCGACTGGCAGGGCCTGCATGCCGTGGACGAGACAATAACACTCCTCAATCCACCAAACGGCTGGATTCAGAACTGCAATTCAACGCCGTTCAGCGCGGCTGCCGAATACAGTCCCAAACGCGAGGACTATCCGGCCTACATGGCGACCGCGCCGGAAAACTTCCGCGGGATCCATGCCACACGGCTACTGTCGGAGCGCTCGGATTTGACGCTGGAGAAACTGATCGATCTCGCCTACGACCCGTATCTGCCCGGATTCGAGACACTGATACCAGGGCTCATCGAAGCCTACGACCAGGCAGAGCACACCGATCCAGCGATCGCCGTTGCGATCGACATTCTACGCAACTGGGATCTTCGCGTTTCCGCTGATTCGGTCGCGATGACGCTGGCCCACTTTTACGGCGCCAGCTACCTCGAGAATGGCGCTCTACCGGAAGACCTGGCTGACGCCTCGCGAATGGAGCGCATTAACTTCTTTGGCTCAGGCTCGCCGCTCGATGAGCGCTTGACACTATTCTCCGAGGTTATCGCAAAACTCGAATCAGACTTCGGTACATGGAAGGCTCCCTGGTCCGACGTCAATCGCTACCAGCGTATCAGCGGCGACATCAGGCAGGCATTCGACGACGATGCGCCGTCACTACCGGTGGGCAATATGGCGTCCAGTTACTGGGGATCGCTCGCCGCGTTTGGCGCCCGCGGCGAGCGTAAAACCAGGCGGATTTTTGGTACCCGCGGCAACAGCTTCGTCGCCGTCGTTGAATTCGGCGAAAGAGTCCGGGCCAAGACCCTGCTGGCCGGCGGCCAAAGCGGCGATCCTGCGTCACCGCATTTCGACGATCAGGCAGAACGCTACGTCAACACCGAATTCAAAGACGCCGCCTATTATCGTGAGGACGTTGAACGTCGCGCACGCCGCACCTATCATCCGGGCGACTAAACCCTTTACGCTTCAGGCACGCAAACAGGAAAAGCATGTTTCTGCGGAGCAACAGCCGATCGCCGATAGTGGCGACGCGGGTACTCGTGACCGGTGTCGTCGCTGCGCTGCTGGTGGCACTCTCCGTAATCTCTGTGTCGGCGAATGCCCGGGAACCCAGTTCTGGCGGTAATGCGGCCGTTGCGCCGCTGTTTGCCAATGATTCGCTCATGACGGTGACCATTGAGGCGCCACTGACCACACTAATGAGGGACCGTCCGGACGAAGAATATCTTGTCGGAAAGTTCAGCTTCCACGGGGACGATGGAACGGAGCAGACCGTTGATCTCAAGGTCCGGACGCGTGGCGAATATCGTCGCCAGAAGAAGCACTGTGACTTTGCGCCAATTCGTCTGAATTTCCGGACGGACGAGCTCGAAGACACGGTATTGGCCGGACAGGACAAACTCAAAATGGTCACACACTGCCGAAGCAAGAGGAAACGACAGTATGAACAGCTCTTGCTGCGCGAATTCCTTGCCTACCGCATTCTGAACGTGATCACAGAGAAAAGTTTTCGGGTACGACTACTGCAGATCAACTACATTGACACCGAGGGCGCTGATCCGATGACCACGCTCGGGTTTGTCATCGAGGATGACGACGCTGTCGCCCAACGCAACGGGATGGTTTCGGTCAAGACGGGTGACATTTCAAGTGACGATCTCGACCGCGTGCAACAAAATCTCATACACGTATTCCAATACATGATCGGCAATACCGAATACTCGTTGTTCATAGCCGAGCCTGACGATGATTGCTGCCACAATATCGACCTGATGTCGGCGAATGCCACGGCCCCATTCACACCGCTCGCCTACGACTTCGACTTCGCCGGGATAGTCAATGCGCATTATGCGGAGCCGAATCCGCGTTACAAGTTGCAGAATGTGCGTCAGCGACTGTACAAAGGTCGGTGCAAGAATAACGAGCTGTTGCCGGACACGATTCAACGCTTCATTGACAACAAGGAAGCCATTTACGGCCTGACGGACGAACTCGAACGCCTTAGTTCAAAAAGCAAACGAGAGGTGATCCGGTATCTGAACAGTTTCTACAGCCACATCACGCGACCAAAGACCATTAACAGGAGATTCATCAAGAGATGTAGCAAACCACCAGAACCCCAACAGACCCGATAACGTCAGTCGAATCCTGTTCTCATCAACCCGGAACGATAATGAAACTACGCAAACGCATGGCAGAACTGCTCGAACAGGGGCATCACATGGACAGGGCGAGCCGAACTCTCAACCTGCTGCTGATCCTGCTGATATCGATGAACGTGGTTGCCATCTTCCTGGAGACGGTGGATTCGGTTTATGCGCAGTATCAGCAGGCGTTCTGGTATTTCGAGGTCTTCTCGGTTGTGATTTTCACGATCGAGTATCTGGCCAGGGTATGGAGCAGTATCGACCTGGTGGAGTCGCATGACACATCGCCTGTAGTGGGAAGAATCCGTTACATGCTGACGCCCATCGCCCTGATCGACCTGATTGCGATAATGCCTTTCTACCTGAGCCTTTACGTGACCATCGACCTTCGTTTCCTGCGCGTGTTGAGGCTCCTGCGCCTGTTTAAACTAACTCGATATTCGCCGGCTCTCGGCGCTTTGCTGGACGTCGTTCAGAAGGAATCTGAAGCACTGCTGGCGGCTTTTGTCGTGCTTCTTACGATGCTGGTCATTGCGGCCGGTGGCATCTATCTCCTCGAGAATGAGCTCCAGCCCGAGACGTTTGGCAGCATGCCCCACTCTATGTGGTGGGCAATAGTGACCCTGACAACGGTCGGCTATGGCGATGTCGTTCCGATGACCACGATGGGAAAAATGTTTGCCGGTTTTATCGGCCTCATCGGCATCGGCATGATCGCCCTGCCTGCGGCTATCATGGCTTCGGGGTTCGCGGAAAACATTCGCCTTCGCAAGCAGCAGTACAATCAGTACATCGAGCATTTCATGAAGGATGGCGTGCTCGATGAGCAAGAGCGCTGGAGACTTGAACAGCTGCGCGAAGAGCTGGGGCTGGACAGCGACGAGGCCCTGCAACTATTACACACCGTCATGCATCAGGCTCAGCGTTCTACGCCGAGCCAATGCCCGCATTGCGGAGAACGACTGAGTTAGTGCCGCAAACCATGCCGGCACTGTTGATGTCTTTTTTCGCCCCGGCGGCTCCGCAACGTCTACCCGTTAACGGCAACAGGCCTGCCGCCAACGGGAGATCGCCGCATGGGGCCTAGAGACGACGCTGTGACCGGTGGCTCGCGAGCTTCCGGGCCGCCTCGTCAGGTCGGTAATCGAGTTCGGCGATGGCCAGGTCGACGCGTTCCTTTGTCGACGGCCGCACGTGCGGCTCGCTGTTGACGACGCGCGAAACGGTCTTGATCGATACGCCCGCGCGCTCGGCGACATCGAATACGGTGGCGTTTGGCATGATTGTCAAAAAGGTCTCCGGATAATGATTGGGGGCGCGGCCGTCTGGCCGCGCCTGCTCTCTGTTATGCAAAAACACAGAGTACGGGGTGCCAGCGGCCGTTTGGCCTCGGGCGCGTTGTTCGGTTGCGACCTTCCCGAATCTCCTTGATTCGGGCATCGCATAGCTGGTTGATTCGATCGCTGTCGACAGCGGGTGCGGCGACGAATGAGTTGATCACCGTCATCCCGCCCAGGCTCAGCGTGAAAGCGTTGCGTGCGGTTATGGCTTTGCGGTTCATGGTCCTATCTCTACAGGAATTGAAATTAGCGTTGTTCGCCGGACCCGAACTTCGGGTCGACCCGCGCACGATAGGCATACGGACAGAAGACCACAAACGAAAAGAATTCAATGCTCGGTTGAGAAAAACTCACCCTCCCTGGCGGGCCGCGGGACACTACGTTACGGACATGAAACAATCGT
>CAMYMR010000108.1 GCA_947259285.1 uncultured Woeseiaceae bacterium
GACCGAGGCGATGCTGGGCCGTATCGAGGATCTGGAGCCGCAACTCCAGGCCTATGCGACCGTGATGTCGGTCGCGGCGCTGGATGCGGCCGAGCAGGCCCAGGCCGAGATCGCCGCCGGCCGGTACCGCGGGCCCCTGCACGGGATACCCGTCGCTGTGAAGGATCTCTGCTACACGAAAGCGGTGCCGACCATGGGCGGCATGGGGGTCTACCGCGACTTCGTACCCGAGTACGATGCGACGGTCGTCCGCCGACTGAAGGAGGCGGGCGCGGTGCTCATCGGCAAGCTCAACCTCACCGAGGGCGCCATGGGCGGCTACCACCCGGACTTCGAGGTGCCGAAGAATCCCTGGGGGCACGACCTCTGGGTCGGTGCGTCTTCCAGCGGTTCGGGCGTGGCGACGGCGGCCGGCATGTGTTTCGGGTCGCTGGGCAGCGATACCGGCGGCTCCATCCGCTTCCCGTCCCAGGCCAACGGCATCGTCGGGCTGAAGCCGACCTACGGCCGGGTCAGCCGGTACGGCGTCATCCCGCTGGCGGAATCGATGGACCACGTGGGGCCCATGACCCGGCGTGTGGCCGACGCCGCCGCCATGCTGCAGGTCATCGGCGGGCCGGATCCGAACGATCCGACGACGCTGGACGAGGCGATGCCGGATCTGTTCGCGACGCTGGACGCCGGCGTCAAAGGCCTGCGTATCGGTTACGATGAGGCCTTCGCGACGGAAGGGATCGATCCCCGGCTGGTAAGCGCCATCGAGACGGCCTTGGGCACGCTGGCGGCCATGGGCGCGGAGATCGTCGAGGTGAAGATGCCGGACGGCAGCCCGGGAGTCGCGGATCCCTGGCGATTACAGCGCCCGTCTGAATGCCATGCTGGAGACAGTGGATGCGGTCGCGCTGACCGCCGGCGGCATGGCCTTCCCGTTCGGTGAAGCGATCCAGCGCGGCGGTCTCGAAGGCTTCGAGCCGTTCATGGGCAATGTGGCCATGCAGCACACCATCCCCGCAGACTTCGCCGGTACGCCGGCACTCGCCCTGCCCTGCGGCTTCACGGAGAACGGTATCCCGCTCGGCATGCAGTTCGTTGGCCGGCTGCGCAGCGAGGCGATGTTGTGTCGCTTGGGCTACGCCTACGAGGGCGCGACGAACTGGCACGAACGCCAGCCGGAGGTCTGAGCCCCCGGCGGCCCGGCCCGAGTGGCGTGTCAAACATATGCGACAGCAGCTAGCAATGACTGTCCGGTGCTGGCCGTTTGCCGACCCCGAATATCGTTGATTTCCCGGCAATCGAACGACTGCTTTGAGTGAAAGCTGAAGCACCCGAGCTAGACTCACAGTCACAAGGTTTGAACTGACGCTCGAAGGCAATTGTTGGCACATGATTGAGCGGAAGGTCTGCTACTGAGCAAAAGTACACCGTCGTCTCGCCAGCCATTATCGCATTCCGCTTCCAGGAATTGACCGGAGTGCAATCAAATAGTCAGCTGTAAACGTCTTGCTAGGGACGGCGCTCAGTCGGTGACGGGCGGGTCAGGATGAAAATGGCCGACGCACCTAAGACGACTATCTGACAGGCCACGACCCACAGCGGCGCATCGAACAGCCACGTGATCACCGGTGTCGCGACGATGACAATGATCGCCGTCCTCTTCGCTTTGCGGTCGATGCTGCCGTCGCGGTGCCAGTTGTTGATCAAAGGTCCAAAGGTCCGGTGTTCTCGCAGCCAACTGTTAAGCCTGTCTGAGGATCGGGCGAACGCGAAAGCGGCGACCAGCAGGAATGGCGTTGTCGGCAGCAAAGGCAGTACCACGCCGACGGCACCTATGGCGACCGCGAGCAGGCCCGCCGACAACCAGATGAATCGAGTACTTAAGTTCACTCTCAAAGTTCATCACACGACGACCGGCGACGGCAAGTAATGTCGCTGCTGCGGTATCTGGTTCGTAACAGGTATGCTGACAGGTACGATGGACTCTACCCTGATCGCCCTGCTGTTCGCCGTTGTCGCATTCGCCGCGGCGCTCTACTACCTCTACATCGTGAGAGGCTGGTACGACTGGGCCCATCGCGCCAGGGCGAGCATCGTCGTTCTGATTGGCGTGCTGGTGCCGGTGCTCGTCATGACGCTATGGCACCAGCACGAAGCCAGGGACGAGCTCGCGGCGCACGGCATCTCGATTCATCCCGATCTCGGATCCAGCGTCGGTATCGCAACGGGCAGCGTCGCTAGCGGAACGCACTGGGTGTTCCGATTCGAGGGGGGCAGACCGGCCTTGCTTGATTATTACCGCGAGCCGAGACACCGGCCCCAATGGGTGATCGCCGAGGACAACGATGTCTTCCTGATTTTGAGAAGAGAGGATCAGCGCCTGACGATTTCAGCCAGCGACAAGACAGCGATCTTCCAGCTCAGCCGCGCGTCATCGCGGACCTTATAGAGGGCAGACTTTGAGCCGCGACACGGATTATGCTCTGCCGCTCACACGACCGCTTTAGCAGAAAGCGGACAATAAGCAGATCCCAGAATTGACTGTCAGTCTCGACGTGCGAAAATTTTGCACACGAGAAAAGCAAACCTGGCGAAAGCCAGGGACGCAAAGCCACGGGTCCTCGCTTCCTCCGGGAAGCCACCGTCCACTCCCCGAAGGACCCAAGATCGCCGGGCTCCCACGCAAGAGATGGCAATGTCGGAGCCCGAAACCGGTCATGCAGAAACATCCACAATACGGTTGGTTGTCAGATGCGTTCGTACTCCGACCTGCCTGCGGGTTCATCCCGAAGAATGGGGTGTGAGGTAGAGGAGACAATCATGAAGATTCTGACAACTGTAAGGGGACTGCTATTGCTGGCAGTCTTTTCTGCGACTGCTGTGCTGGCCGCTCCGAACGGACTGAATGGAGACTGGAATGGCAGCGCCGAGGCCATCTATCCCAACGGAGACCGCGTCGCCGGGCTGCTGTTCGACGGCACCATCAACCAGGAACCAGGCTCAGGTCTGTTCTACGGAAATTTCACGTACACGCTACCCGGTATTGGTCAGATCTCCGGTGTTGTCACTGGATACGTGGGCAATGGCGGAAACGTGTCCGGGCTACTGTCGCTTGTTATGGGCGAGAGCGAACCGCCGGTAGCTGTCGCGACGGTGGAGGGTAAGCTCACCGGCAACAAGCTCGTCGCAGTGACGCGCGACTTCTCGGACGGCACGACGAGCATCCTTACGGCATATCGGGTGCGCTGAGACACACGCGGTCGATTGGTCGTACCCTCAGCAACCCCGCCGTTATGGCGGGGTTCTTAAACCCGGCCTGTGGCCAACAAAAACTGTTCTGCGTTTCAAGGGATGTCGAAAGTCTGAGAACTCACAGCAGCTCGATTTCGAGGATCTTGCATTCCTGCACGACGTCGGTGGTAGTTCCGCCATGTGTCTCCGCCGGCGCCCAGACGGCTTCGCCGATTTTGAATAGCTGCATCTTCTCGCCGCCGTTTCCGTCATCCTCCAGCCACGCGCAGGACTGCAGATAAACCATGACGCGGTCGGGATGTGCATGCACCGGCAGGGTCTCACCGTTACGGACCGTCTGCCGCAGCACCCGGACCTTGTCGTTCTCGAAATCCAGCGAGTAGATGTGCGGGGCCACCTTTAACGGGTCCAGTGGCTTGGGAACTGCCGCGCCGACAACGGCGGCAAGCAGCAGCAGTGGCACGACAGAAATGACCTTGTTCACAGGCATGGGGACTCTCGGCTATTCGTTGCTTGATATTTGTCTCTTGCTGCGGTCGCGGGTCGAGCAACAGGCGACCGCCGACGTAATCAATCGCGCAGCGCGCGGCGCAGAATCTTGCCAACGTTGGTTTTCGGCAACTCGTCCCGGAATTCGATCCGCTTCGGGCGCTTGTAGCCGGTCAGATTCTGGCGGCAATAATCAAAGACGTCTTTCTCGCTAAGGCTTTCATCTTTACGCACGACGAAGACCTTTACGATCTCGCCGGAGCGCTCATCGGGAATGCCGATCGCTGCGGCCTCGAGCACACCGTCCATCTCTACCACGACGTTCTCGATCTCGTTCGGGTATACGTTGAAGCCGGAAACCAGGATCATGTCTTTCTTACGGTCTTCGATATAGAAATAGCCGTCTTCATCCATGCGCCCGACGTCACCGGTGCGCAGCCAGCCGCCGGGGAACATGACGTCAGCCGTATCCGCCGGTCGTTGCCAGTAGCCTTCCATGACCTGGGGCCCCTTGATGCAGATCTCGCCGATCTCCCCGGTCGGCAGCGGGTTGCCATCCTCTCCCGCAATCATGACGTCGGTCGACGGAATTGGCAGACCGATAGTCCCTGTGAACTCCGAATCGAGCCGACAGACGATCGCGGCCGGTGAGGTTTCGGTAAGGCCATAGCCCTGCAGGATGGTCACGCCGGTTGCTTTCTTCCACTCTTTCGCCACGGCCGGCTGCACGGCGGTGCCGCCGCCGACGCAGACGCGCAGGTGGGAGAAATCAATGTCCTTGAAGCTGGGCGTATTCATCAGGGAGGCGTACATGGTATTGACGCCCGTAAACAGGTTGAACGGATACTTCGCGATTTCCTTTGCGAAGCCTTCGAAGTCTCTCGGATCGGTGATAAGGACGTTGAGCCCGCCCTGTGACATCACGGTCAGGCAATTACCCTGCAATGAAAAGATATGGTAGAGCGGCAGCGCCGTGATGGCGATGATCGACGGTTCGCCCTCGTAAGCGTCACCCTGCCAGGTGATGTTTTGCTGAACGTTGTAAACCATGTTGCGGTGACTGAGCATCGCCCCCTTGGAGAGGCCCGTCGTCCCGCCGGTGTACTGCAGGAAAGCGATATCGGCGAAGCCAATGTCAACCGGTTGCAGCTTCTTGTTTGCGCCGGACCTGAGTGCGGCCTTGAACGATACGCAGTTCGCAAGCTGGTACCGCGGCACCGCCTTCTTGACGTGGCGCAGCACGAAATTGGCGACAAAGCCTTTCGGAAAGCTCAACAGGTCGCCGACACCGGTTGTCACCACGTGGTCGATGTCGGTATCGGCAATCACCTCTTCGAGCACGTGGGCGAAGTTCTCCAGGATCACGATACAACGAGCACCCGAATCCTTTAGCTGGTGCCTGAGCTCCCGGGCGGTGTACATCGGGTTCACGTTGACGACCACGAGGCCGGCACGAAAAACGCCGCACATCGCGACTGGATACTGAAGAATGTTCGGCAACATGATGGCGACTCGCTCGCCGCGCATAAGGCCGACCGTGTGCTGCAGATAGCAGGCGAACTTCATCGAAAGGCGGTTCAGGTCGCCGTAGGTGAGCGTCTGGCCCATATTTGTGTAGGCCGGGTTATCGGGGTATTCCGAAAAACCGTGTTCAACCAGGTCGCGTACGGACCGAAACGGTGGGGTCGGTGCCTCCTCGGGCATGCCCTCCGGGTAGGATCTAAGCCAGGCTTTTTCCAAGATTGAAACCCCCTATCTGAGACGCTGTCGATAAATGACTTTCGCAGCAGGCAAAATCATAGCGCATCGTCGAGCGCGGTGCTGATAATCGGCCAGGCGTTCTCGAGCAGGATTGGCTGCGCCTGGGTATTGGGGTGGATACGATCGTCCTGCAGCAGTTCGTCGTTCAGCGCTACGCCTTCCATGAAGAACTCGATCCACTCGACGTCGAGTTCGGCCGCGACCTCACGATAAACGGCCTCGAACGCAGCCGTGTATCGCGGCCCGTAATTCGTGGGGATGCGGATACCCAGCAGCACGACGGCAGCGCCAGAGGCTTTCGAGCGCTGGATGATCTTCTCGAGATTGCCGCGCATGCGATTTGGCGGGAAGCCGCGCAGGCCGTCGTTGCCGCCGAGCTCCAGGATGATCAGATCGGGCGCAAAGTTTTTCAATGCAGCATCGATTCGGGCAGCACCGCCCTCGGTTGTCTCGCCGCTGATGCTGGCGTTAATGACGCGATGTTCGTACCCTAGCTCCTGGAGCCGGTCCTGCAACAAAGCGGTCCAGGAATTGTCAACGTCTATGCCGTAGCCGGCGCTCAGGGAATCTCCGAACACAAGAACAGTCGGCGGCTGGGTACCCTCGGCTCCCGCAGCCACGAATAAAACGATCAGGATAAGAATTCTTCGCATGAGAAATCAGTCAGTTGGAAATGATGTAGTACTTGAGGCCCGAGACGTCGGCAAACAGGTTAGCAGCCCTGAAGGGAGTCTGACCATTCTTTCGGGCGTCAGTTTCCAGATTATGTCGGGCGAGTCTGTCGCGGTCGTCGGGCCATCGGGTGCGGGGAAGTCAACGCTGCTCGCGCTGTTGGCGGGGCTCGATCTGCCCAGCGACGGGCACGTGGCCTTAAGCGGACACAATCTGTCGGATCTCGACGAGGACGGCCGCGCGGGGGTACGGGCCGACAGCGTCGGCTTCGTTTTCCAGTCGTTTCATCTCGTACCGTCGCTCAATGCGCTCGAGAACGTGATGTTGCCGCTGGAGTTGGCCGGCCATCAGGATGCGCGAGCCGCGGCAAGAAAGATCATTGACCAGGTGGGCCTCAAGGATCGCTGGAGCCACTACCCCTCACAGCTGTCGGGCGGCGAGAAGCAGCGGGTTGCCATAGCGCGTGCTTTTGCCACCGAACCGGCGGTGCTTTTTGCCGACGAGCCGACCGGTAATCTCGACAGTCGCACAGGAGCCAACATCATGGAGCTCATGTTCGAGCTGAACAAGAGCTCCTCGACGACCCTCGTCCTGGTGACGCACGACAACGACCTCGCCGAGCGCTGCGATCGCATTCTAGCGCTCGATGCCGGGTGTCTGGTGAGCGACAGGAAAGCGGCTGCGTGAAAGCCGTCGCGTTTGCATTGAGAACGTTTGGCCGCGAGCTGCGCTCCGGCGAAGTACTGGTATTGCTTGCCGCCGTCGGGCTGGCAGTCGCGGCGCTGACTGCAGTCGGTTTTCTTACCGACCGTATCGGCAAAGCGGTTGCGCGCCAGGCCAACGAAGTGCTCGCGGCTGACCTCAGGCTGCGCTCGCAGGAGCCGGTTCCGGCAGAGTGGAGCGAACTTGCCGCCGAGTACCGGCTTGCCACCGCAAAAACCATGTTGTTTCCATCGGTCGTATTTGCCGGTGACGAGAGCGCGCTGGCGGCTATCAAGGTTGTTAGCGATCAGTATCCGCTGCGCGGTGTCGTGCGAGTGTCCGATCAGCTGTTTGGCGAACAACGTGAAGTCGACCACATACCGGCGCCGGGTGAAGTCTGGGCGGATGGTGCCCTGCTCGCGCGGGTTGGCGCCGACGTCGGCGACCTGCTGTCCGTGGGTGAATTGGATCTCAGGGTATCGGCGGTGCTGACCTACCGGCCCGACCAGTCGATCGGCTTTGCTTCGCTCGCACCGTCGCTACTCATGAATGACGCCGATATCGGGCGGACGGGGCTGATCGGCGAAGGTAGCCGGGTCAGCTACGCGCTGCTCGTCGCCGGGGAAGAGGCGGCGGTTTCGGCATTCAACGACGCGATCGAGGACAGGCTGCCGGAGTCCGTCCGAATTCGGAGTCAGGAAGAGAGCAGCGAGCGCGCCTACAATGCGGCAGATCGCGCGCAACGATTCCTGTCACTGACCGCTGTCATCAGCCTGTTGCTTAGCGCTGTAGCGGTCGCCATGTCGGCGCGCAGATTCGCACATCGACGCATGGATACCGTGGCGCTGATGAAGAGCCTCGGTGCAACGCAGGGATTTGTCATCGCCGTTGCTCTTATCCAGCTGTTCCTGCTTGGCGTATTGGGCGTGGTCATCGGCAGCGTTGTGGGCTTCGCGGCAGAGGAGCTGCTGTCTATCATTCTTGCTGACCTTATCGCCAGTGACCTCCCGGAACCGGGCTGGCGACCGGTCGTATTAGCAAGTGGCAGCGCCTTGGTCCTGCTGCTGGGCTTCGCATTGCCAGCTCTGATACAGCTGCGCAACACGCCGCCACTGCGAGTCCTGCGACATGACGCCATGCCACCCGCGCCGTCAAGACTGCTGGTGGCGGGGCTATCACTCGTAGCCGTGGCCGCGCTGTTGTATCGCTCGGTAGGCGACCCTCGCATGCTGGCAATTCTCATCGGTGGCATCCTGGTGATCGCGGGCGCGCT
>CAMYMR010000109.1 GCA_947259285.1 uncultured Woeseiaceae bacterium
CGAGTCGATGCCGCTCAACATTATCCTGTTGTTCGGCGGCGCGATGAGCATAGGCTTCTGCCTGTGGCAGACCGGCGCCGCGCAGTGGCTCGCCATCCACTGGCTCAACGCGCTGCCGTCGGAATCGGAGTTCCTTTTCGTGGTAGGGCTGACTGTGTTCGTGCTGATCATGACCAACCTGATCATGAACGTTGCGGCCATCGCCATCTCGATGCCGGTCGCGCTCGCGATCGCGCCGTACCTCGGCATCGCGCCAGAGGTCGTGCTGTTCTCGGCGCTGGCGGCGGCCGGCATGCCGTTCCTCGCACTGGTCGGCGCCGCACCGAACGCTATCGCCTACCAGAGCAAGCAGTTCTCGGCACTGGACTTCTTCCGCGCAGGCGTACCCGCGAGCATCCTGCTGGTGCTCGTCATCGCCGTTTTCGTGTGGAAGATCTGGCCCTGGATGGGTATGCCGGTAACGCTCTAGTATCGGCTCCGCTTTTGATCACCCTGCTTCAACGAGTCACCGTCGTGCCCTCTAATACACGATCCTTCAGTTCTCCCGGACAAACTCCACGAAACGACTGACCCAGGGGTCCGCCTCTGTGTTTCGATGGTGTACAAAACCCGCGATGAGATTGCCGATGAGCAGGCCATCATGAAGACCATCGATACCGTGACCACGTATTACGCGATACGCAAAGTCGGGATCAGCGGGCAGATTCTCAAGGCGGGCATAATGAAATTCGTGTGCGGGAATGCCAATGTCTGAATTGCCGCGACTACGGGATGCCGCGGGCCACATACCCCTGCCTGTTTCCTCTATCATCACGTAACCCCTGCCCTGAGGACGATCCTCGACGATGACGTCACCCGGCACGGCCCCGACCAGTTCGCACTTCTCACCGCGCCACTGGATGCTGCGCGCCAGAAACATCAGCCCCCCGCACTCCGCGTACGCGGGCATGCCGGCCGCCAGGACCCGACGAATTTCTTCGAGCAGATTTCGATTCGCAGACAGCGCCGCCAGGTGAGTCTCCGGAAAACCGCCACCGATGAACAGCCCGTCCGCCTCCGGTAGCTGGCGGTCGTGGAGTGTGTCGAAGGGAACGAGTTCGGCTCCGGCACGGGCAAACGCTTCAAGGTCGTCCTGATAGTAAAATCCGAAAGCGGCATCGCGGGCGATAGCGATACGCACATCCGGAGCTGGCCGTGAGGGCTCGACAACTGCCGCCGCCGGTGCATTGCCAATACGGGCAATCTCGACCAGACGACCGACATCGACCCCATCAGCTACCGCATCGGCCAGCAGTGAAATCATCGAGTCCGCTTTCTTATCTTCATTGGCCGGGATAAGCCCAAGGTGGCGCTCGGGAATCTCGAGCGCCTGGTCACGTCCGACTGCCCCGATTACTTCCAAATCGGAATAACGCTCCAGTGCCGCGCGGAGCTTACCCTCATGGCGTGTGCCGCCAACCTTGTTGAGAATCACGCCACGAATGTCGACGTCCCGATCGAAGTCCAGGTAACCACTAATCAGTGGTGCGATGCCCCTCGTCATGCCGGTGGTGTCGATTACCAGCACTACCGGCGCCGACAGCATTTTCGCCAGCGCTGCATTGCTGTCGGCTCCTTCGACGTCGACGCCGTCGAAGAGCCCTTTGTTGCCCTCGATCAGGCTGATATCGGCCGCGGATGATCGGGTGGCGAAACTGCCGAGAATCTCAGCATGGGACATGGTAAAGAAGTCGAGGTTGTAACAAGGACTTCCGGCGGCATGTCCCAACCATAAAGGATCGATGTAATCCGGCCCTTTTTTGAATGGCTGTACCGCAAGACCCCGTCTTGCCATTTCGGCCGCAATTCCGATCGAAACCGACGTCTTGCCGGAGGACTTATGCGCAGCTGCTATGAAAAGGTGTGCCAAAACAGCATCGCTCCACCGCGGGTCCCGGCGCAGGCCTCAACGCCGGCGCCAACGCGATCTATGGCAATCGAAACAATCGATCTCAACCGCAGCGTAATCGTGACACGAGCGACAAAAATGTACCGGGCTGTCCGCTGTCACTATCCTCCCGTCCGAGCCCTTGACCGCATGACAGGTAACGCATTCCTTGAGGCTGTACTTCTCGCCGGGCAAGCCCGTCAACTGGGCCTTGTCATGCTCACGCTGGAGAACCGTCATATGGTATCGGCGCAAGAACTCCGGATCGTCGACACAGCTATCGCCTTGTCCCCTCGCAATGACCGGCATCGGTACACCTTCAGCGCCGCCCTCGTCTCCCGACGCGTCCAGCACGCCGCTCAGGCCGGCCAGAACAACCAGTACCAGAAACAGCACCAGTGCGATCATCGCGATGGAGCTGTGGCGCACGGCCATGATTTACTCTCCCAGTCCCATCCGGATATACCCCGATGGACAGACATCTGCACAAATGTGGCAGCCGATGCATTTCGTGTAGTCGGTGTCGACGTAGTGGCCCATGGTCGATTCCGATTTCTCGACCCGGAAAATAGCGTCCTGCGGACAATAGATGACACAGTTATCACACTCGAAACACATACCGCAGCTCATACAGCGGCCGGCTTCCTGCCGGGCTTCTTCTTCTGACAGACCTTGTATCCGCTCGCCGAAGTGACCCAGCACGGAGTCAGCGCCTATTTCGATTTCCTTGCGCAGACGCCTCACATCGTATTTAAAATGGCCGAGAAACAACTGATCCGACGGTACGATTTCGGCAATCGAACGATCTTCATAATTGTGGATCGCGAAGTCGGCTTCGTCCGTTCCCCGATCCTGTATGTGTTCGTATTCGCTCGGTGCGTGGTCAATTTCCCGTAACTTCTCCAGCAGGCTGAAGTGATGTACGTCGACCCTGGGTCGCCGTGACGGGTCCGAACCGCGCACGAAACTGTCGATTCCCTCCGCCGCAATCGAGGCGTGCCCGATAGCGGTCGTCAGCCATTGCGGCTTCACGATGTCGCCGCCTACAAACAGATCGGCATGATCCCTGGCCCGATAGAATCCGTCGGCATCGATTAACCCCGAACCATTGTCGAGGTTCTCCAGGCCGACGAGGTCACCCTGCTGGCCGATCGCCGCGACGATCAGGTCGCACTCGATCTCTGTTTCAGTCCCTTCCTTGACGACCATCTCGCCTGTGCTCCAATCGGCCTCGATGACACGCAAGGCCCTGGCGCGGCCATCGTCACCGACCACTACCGCAACAGGCGCAAGCGAGGTGCGCATCTGCACGCCCTCCTGGGCCACGTGCTCGATCTCCATCCTGGTGGCCGGCATTTTGTCGAGAGGTCGCCGGTAGACGATCGTCACCTCGGCGCCCTGGCGTTGGGCGACGGTCGCCACATCGTGAACCGTCTGGCCAAGAACGACGCTTTCCGGCCTGTCGTGTTCGCGCCGCTGCTGGATATGCCCGAGGCGCCTGGCAACCGCGGCGACGTCCATCGCCGTATCGCCGCCACCGATGACCAGCACGCGCTCGGCAGAATGCTTCAAGCGCCCGTCATTGAACGCTTCCAGGAAGGCGATGCCGCTGATGCAGTTTGGCGCGTCCCCGCCGGGCACCGGCAAAGCCGCGCCGGCCTGGGCGCCAATACCAAAAAATACGGCATCGAATTCCGCCCGCAGGTCCTCGAGCGAGATATCGACGCCGACCTTGAAGTTCTTGCGGACTTCGATGCCAAGATCGAGAATGCGCTGAATTTCGCCATCGAGCACTTCACGCGGCACCCGGTAGCCGGGAATACCGTAGCGCATCATGCCGCCCAGTTCGTCGTGCGACTCGAAAATCGTGCAGGCATGCCCCTTGCGGCGTAACTGGTAGGCGCACGCGAGGCCGGCTACTCCACCGCCGACAATCGCGACTTTCTTCCCGGTATCTTTCCCTGCCGGTCGAAGCTTCAGACTATGTTCGAGGGCATAGTCGCCGATGAACTGCTCGATCGAATTGATGCCGACATGATCCTCGACCTCATTTCGGTTGCAGCCATCTTCACATGGCGACGGGGGCATACCCTGCCCATAATCGCAGGAAATGGATTGGCATCGGTGACGCGGTTGAACGCGTATTCCTGCCAGGGCATATCTCCAGGAGCCTTTTCGACGCCACGTACAATATTCAGCCAGCCACGAATATCCTCACCCGAAGGGCAGCTGCCCTGGCATGGCGGTGTACGGTGAACGTATGTCGGACACTTGTACGACGAATCGGCCGTGAAAATTTCTTCCTGCCAGGGTCGATGTGCGTTGTCGCCATCTTTGTAGCGACGAATGGTAAGAAGTTTCTCGTTCATGCTGTACTCGTTTTCCCAGCGGGATCGGTCGTCTGGCCGTCAAGGACGATGGCGTTCGAAACCAACTGATGCAGACTGACGACGCTGTCCATGTCAAATCCGTAGGCCGGCATGACCTTCGCAAACTGCGACTTGCAGATCGCGCAGATCGCCGCCATGTGCGTGACACCATGGTCTTCCACGACTTCCTGCAGTGCCCGCATGCGCGGTGCAGCTCCTTTCGCCCTGACTTCCATCAGGTCATCCGTCAGGAGCCCGCCGCCGCCACCGCAGCAAAAAGTTTTTTCCTTGATGGTATCGGCAGCCATGTCAACGAAGTTGTTGCAGCAGGCCTTGATGATCGCTCGCGGAATCTCGAACTGCCCGCCGGGACTGTCTCCCATGCGCGAGCCACGCGCGACATTGCACGAATCATGGTAGGTCAGCGTCATGTGATCATTGGCTGACTTGTCCAGCGTCAACTTGCCTTCTCGGATGAGGTCGTAGGTAAATTCACAAATGTGTTGCGG
Source organism: uncultured Woeseiaceae bacterium (assembly GCA_947259285.1). Taxonomy (GTDB): domain Bacteria; phylum Pseudomonadota; class Gammaproteobacteria; order Steroidobacterales; family Woeseiaceae; genus UBA1847. Next base: position 4,806 of record CAMYMR010000109.1, read on the forward strand.
TATCGGGTAACCGGGATCCAGAAAGTCGAACGGCCCGGCCAGCGTGTTGAGGAAGCTGTAGGCGACTCGCCACGCATGCCCGCACTCGCCGAAAATGATGCGCTTGACGCCCAGATCCCGGGCCGCTTTCCTGATTCGCTCCGCGATCAGCTTCATCTGCTCGTAAGAGCCGATGAACAGGGCAAAATTCGCCGCTTCGGAGGCATAGGAACTGATTGTCCAGCTGACTCCCGCCTGGTGAAACACCTTGGCGTACCCGATCAGGCCATCGACGTGCGGCTCTGCAAAAAAGTCGGCACTGGGAGTCACCAGCAGGATATCTGCGCCTTCTACATTGACCGGCAGCGTTACCGGCACGCCGGTCTCTTCCTCGATGTCCTCTTCCAGGCCCTCCAGCGTATTGATCAGTGCCGCCTCGGGCAGCCCGAGGTTGTTTCCGATCTTGTGCACCTTGCCGATGATTTCGTTGCAGTATTTCTGACCCTTGCCGATGTGATCCATGATTTCCCGTGCCGCCATGGATACTTCCGCGGTATCGATGCCGTAGGGACAAAAAACCGAGCATCGCCGACACTGTGAACATTGGTGGAAATAGGTGTACCAGTCGTCGAGCAGCTCTTCGGTCAGATCCTCGGCGCCGACCAGCCATGGCAAGAGCTTGCCCGCCCATGTGAAGTTGCGGCGATAGACCTTGCGCATAAGATCCTGACGCGCGACCGGCATGTTATTTGGGTCCCCGCTACCGAGGAAATAATGGCACTTATCAGTGCACGCGCCACACTTCACGCAACTGTCCATGTAAACCTGCAGCGCCCGCGACTTGCCGAGCAGTTCGGCAAACTTGTCGATTGCCTTCGTCTGCCAATCGTCGACCAGCTCCCCTGGGAAACCGAGCGCCTCCTGGTGGGCTGGGGCTGCCGCAAACGGCGATAAGTGTTTCATCGCCCGTTTCTTCAGGACCGGAATGTCGATTGGCGCGGTGATCGAAGGTGTGTCGTAGTCAGCCATCGGCTATTCGCCTCCACCTTTTTGTCGTCCTGCGTCCAGTGCTGCGGCCCATGGCGCAAGGTGTCTTTTCTCGCGGGGATTATCGACCTGGTTGCGGCCGGGACTGAAGAACAACCCGGGGGCATGAAGCAATTTCGAAAACGGGAAGATGATCATTAATGCCAGTGCGAGTCCCAGGTGGATCAGCAACATCGCGTCGGCGGGAATTGGCTGCCAGTCAAAATAGATCAGGCCCAGGACGAATGTTTTCAATGCAATGATGTCGGTGCGCACTACGTACTTCATCATCAGTCCGGTCACCACGATGCCGATCAGGAGCAGCAACATGAGATGGTCGGATATTCCGGAAATATAACGTATGCGTTCGACCGCGAAACGCCGCACCCATAGCGCCGCCAGGCCGGCAAGCATTGCGAACCCGGCGTACAGCCCGAAAGGCTGGACCCACTTCACCCATAACCAGACCGGCTCGGTGAAATAACGCAGATGGCGCAGCACCACCAGCAGCAGTGCAGCGTGGAACACCCAGCCAAACAGCCAGGTCCATTTGTTGGCCTTGAAGAGACTCTGGAAGAAGAAGACTTCCTTCGCCATGCGTATGAGCACGCCCGATCGTTTCACGGGCGCCGGCGTTGTCGGGATTTTCAGTGGGGCAGGCGTTGTAGCATAGAGCCAGATTCTGTACAGCAGGCCGACGACGAAGATCGCCGTAGCGAAGTAAGCCAGTACTGCAAAGATGCTGCCAAGGACCAAGTTCTTAGCCTGTCATTAAATGCAACCCGTCGGTTTAGGCAAACCAGCAATTTTGCAGGCCTGCTTGGCCGGTCCATACGGGAACAACTCGTAGAGATATTTGCTATTCCCCTTTTCTACCCCCAATGTTTTCTTGATCGCCTTGGTTAATACCCGGACTGCCGGGGCGATCTGGTATTCCTCATAGTAATTCCGCAGGAAATTCACGACCTCCCAGTGGTCGTCATCCATCTCGATGTTTTCTTCCTCTGCAATCCGGATCGCCAATTCTCGGCTCCAAAGGCTGATATCAGTGATATAGCCTTCCTCATCCGTTTCGATAGTCACTCCGTTGCATTCATAAGCCATGGCTCACCTCTTGCTCGTACCTCAAACAAATTGATCACCTGCATCACGTGACACTACCGCCAGTCATCGAGCTCATAGCCATGACTGCGTGACATCATGTTCCGCCACCAAGTCCACGAACCCTTCATAATCGACAACGTCAATGCCCTCGATCAAAGGTGCGTCATTCAGGCCTCGTGCCGCGACATCATGACCCAAAACATAAAATGAAAAATCATCCATCCGGCTGATGATTTTTTCGGCGTGGGCGGCCTTCGCCAGCGCCGCGTATACGCCATCCTCGATCAGCAGGATCGCGCTTCCGGGCCTGGCCATGCGAAGGCAGCTATCCAGGGCGTTTCTCTCGAACGGCGACTTGTTGATCAAATGCAGCATCGGACTCAAGAACTGATTATGACGTCTTGTTGCGCCATGACTTCACGCAGGTCATCTGCGGCCAGGACTTCGACGGGGATCACCAGGTCGTCTTCCGTCAGGCCGCGCGCAGCGAGCGACTCTTTTTCGACATAGATCTTCTCAACATCGTAATCGTCGAGCGCCCCGTAGGTCTTCGAGAAGTTCTTCATGCCGATGCCGGTGGTGTCCTGGTTCTTCTTCAGCTGGCATACACCATCATCCAGGAACACGACGCTGACGTCCTGGTCGAACGCCGCGGCAACCAAAACGACCTCGAGACATTCGAGTGCGTAAATCGTCCCGTACGGCGCCTTGCGATTGACATACATGAATCGCTTGATAACTTCGGGGCCATTCTCGTCGAATTCGTTCATTTCACTCATACCGCTTCAGTCGCCAAACACAACAAGTCGGTCAGCCTGGATGCCCGCCTCGACGAGTTGACCAAGCCCCGAAATCCGAAACCCGTCTTCGAGAACCTCGTCCTTGATGCCACGGCGCAGCCCGGCGGCAACGCACACCACCAGGTCGATGTCGTGTTCCTTGCCCAACTTCGCCCACAAGGAAACCAGGTTACGATCATCGGTCTGTGGCTCCGAAAACCTGTTGGAGTTGTACACTCCATCGTTGTAGAAAAACACGCGATAAATCTCGTACCCCCGGGCGAGCGCGGCCACGGTAAAGCGATACGCACTGTCCGAGGCCTGGTGCGTAAACGGACCTTCGTTGATCAGGATCGCGAACTTCATCAGAAATGAATATGGGTGGATGCGTTCAGGCTACTGCGCGCACCGCGCCAATCGTCTATGTGGTGCCTGGTGAATGCCAGCCCGGTGTTGTTCGGCAGGCCTGCAACCACCAGCTTGTGAAAAGTCGGCTTCGAGCGCGCATTCGAATGCTTGCCGCCGACCCAGACCGCCAGCTTGGTTGAATCGGGCCCGTTGATCTGCATCGGAGGACACGGTGGATAGCATGCGCCGCAGCAGATGCATTTTGTCTCGTCGATCTCGAGCGACGGCTTCCCATTGACCATCGCCGGACGAATCGCCGCCACCGGGCAACGTGCCACAACCGCCGGGCGCTCGCAGACGTTAGCCACGACGTCGTGGTTGATCTTGGGTGGCTTCGTATACTGCACATTGATTGCGATATCGCCCTGGCCGCCACAATTAATCTGGCAGCACGAGGTAGTAATGCGTACCCGGTTCGGCATTTCTTCGTGCGTAAATTCGTGGTGCAGCTCATCCATCAACGCTTTGACGACGCCGGATGCATCGGTGCCGGGGATATCACAGTGCAGCCATCCCTGAGTATGGGAAATCATCGATACGGAGTTACCGGTACCGCCGACCGGGAAGCCCGCTCCGTTCAGTCGTTCGATGAGCGGTCCCGTCTTGTCCTGAGACGTCAGCATGAACTCTACGTTGCTGCGGGTCGTAAAGCGCAAGTGGCCATCGGCAAACTCGTCCGCAATGTCACACAGCTTGCGGATCGTATGCACATCCATCTGGCGCTGCGTTCCGGCACGGACCGTCCATACTTCATCGCCGCTGGTGGCGACATGGTGCAAGACACCCGGGCGTGGCCGGTCGTGCCAGTCCCATTGCCCGTAGTTCTTCTTCAGCAGCGGGTGCATGTGAGGAAACGGATCCATGACTCCGGATTCGTCCGCTCTGCGAGGTTGTTTCGCGTCTTTCATCGATCGATCCTTATGGTCACCACTCTTTGCCGATTGCGTATTTGCTTGTCTTGCTGCAGCTACCCCGATGGGCTATTCGACCGTAGCGTCTTTGCGTTGGAACCACTTCTGCGCCTGCTCGTCCCAGTCGTCGGTCCGAACATACGAACTGGTACGCGGATGCCTGACCATGTTGGGATCGACATCGACACCGATTCCTTCAAGGAAATTGGAAAGACCTATGCGATCGATGGTTTCACCGATACGCTCGTGTTCGAGCGCGCTCTCGGCAAAGAAGTCGATAACCGTTTCCGCCAGTTCAAATAAGCGGTCGAGGTCCTCGTCGGTCTCGAGCGGCATGAACGGAATGATGACCGTACCCATCTGGTCACCAATTTTCAGCGAGCGCTTGCCGCCTATCAGGATCGTGGCGCCGCGCTCTTTGCCGGGAGATAGCGCCTTGGTCATTACGTTGATGCAATGCATGCAACGCACGCAGCTGCTGTTGTCGATATCCAGGGTGTCGTCATCGTTCAGGCTCAGTGCGCGCGTCGGGCAGTGCGCGATCACCGTATCGATCATCTGTTTGCGGCCTACCCTGCCCACGTGTTCCTTGACCTTCTTCTGGTCGATCTGGATGTTGTCGCGCCAGATGCCGATGACCGCAAAATCCGCACGATGGATGGAGTTTACGCAGTCGTTCGGACAGCCTGAGAACTTGAATTTGAACTTGTACGGCAGTGCCGGGCGGTGCATTTCATCGAGCAGGCCATTGATTATCTTCCGATGCACGCGCACCTCGTCATAACACGACTGCTCGCAACGAGCATGGCCGACGCAGCTCATGGCCGTCCGTAGAGCGGGCCCGGCGCCACCCATGTCCATGCCCATCTTATTTAGATCATCGAATGCCTTTTGCACATTATCGGTGCTGCACCCCTGGAACATGATGTCGCCGGACTGACCGTGGAGTGCGATCAGGCCCGAACCGTGTTTCTCCCAGACGTCGCACATGTTTCGCAACAGCTCGGTTGAATAATGCAATCCGGCTGGGGGCTGCACGCGCAGCGTGTGAAACTCTGAGGATTCGGGATAGTCCTCCGCAACTTCGGAGAACCTCGGAATAACGCCGCCACCATAGCCAAAGACGCTGACGGTGCCGCCTTTCCAGTAGCCCATTCGGGTTTCGTAGGAGTGCTCGAGCTGACCCAACAGGTCTTTCATCATATTGGCGTACGGCTTGTCATTGTCGCTCGCCAGTTGTTTGAGGCCCGAAACGAAACTTGGCCAAGGCCCGTCCTCGAGTTGATCCAGCAACGGTGTTTCGTGCGGTCTCTTGGACATGGCAATCCCCCGATTGTTATGGGCTTTTATATTTTAGCGATCAGTGCAACTCGCAAGTAATTGGAGAAAACACCTAGCCGGCAACCCAACATATCTAATTTCCGTATATTATAATATATTAATAAACAATTTTCTGCGCTTGTTGCCGCGGAACGTTTCATTCAGCATGAACCCCTGTTCGACGGTGGCCGGCACGCATTAATGTTCCCTTCCAATTCAACGCATTACCGCGAATGGCGAGCTGCCAAACTGGCCAATTACCCCATGCATGTGGATGAGCTGATCGTACAGATCGGCGGGTTGATCGCGCCGGATAGCGCGTCGCTGGCAGCCATCCGCTCGAGCTGCAGGCGGGCAAACATGGCGATCTATTCCTGCCGTGACACCGCCGCTGACCGGAAATCGATTCTCGCGTTCGCCGCGCAATTCGGCCTTCGCCGGATCGACCATCACCTGTGTGCGAATGACGACGGCGTTGCCGAACTGACCGTCACATCTGACGGCGATCGGGGTGACTATGTGCCGTATTCCGACCGCGGCCTCAGTTGGCACACCGATGGCTACTACAACGAGGCATCGGTCCAGGTGCGCGCTGTCATTCTGCACTGCGTACAGGACGCGGCAACAGGAGGACAAACTGCCCTGCTGGATCCGGAAATCGCCTATATCAGGCTGCGCGACGCGAACCCTGCCTACATCGCCGCCCTCGAGCACCCTGCATGCATGACGATCCCCGCCAATGTCAAGGGCGGGCGTGAGGTCCGGCCAGCGGTCTCGGGACCGGTGTTCTCGTCTGACCAGGCCGGCGGAGCGCTGCATATGCGCTACAGCGCCCGCAAGAAGAATATTCGCTGGCGCGATGACCGCGCGACCGTCGCGGCACGAGCGTGCTTGGCAGAACTCCTTGCCGACGACACAGGCCCGGTCCTGCGCTACGACCTGCAACCGGGACAGGGGATTATTTCCAACAATGTGCTGCATGACAGAAGTGCTTTCGAAGATGGACCGTCTCGAAAACGATTACTGTATCGCGCCCGCTTTTTCGATCGCATAAACTCCTGATTCGCAGTCCAATCGACATTCGGTGGTGCGCTAATACGATGGAAACCATCCAGATCCTGCTCAGCGACATCATTATCCAGCACCCGGAAATAAACTCTTTCCGGGAATTGCTGACGGCGGTGCGTCGCATCGCCTCCGACGACATGCTTTTTCTCGAATTCGACGTCAAGCCTGACTACCGCGATACGCCGCGCGACTGGCAGTGGCAACTCGAAGGCGCTTTCGTCGGAGGCCCGCGGTGAACGCCGGGGATATCAATGCGCCGGGCGTCGGTCATGAACAATCGGGCCAGCAAGATTTTCTAACTTCGCTGCAAGCATGAGATATTGAATTGGACCATTTACCTGTCTTCCTCACTGTAAAGGACCATCGCGCCTTGCTTGTCGGTGGCGGCAAGGTGGCCGCACGCAAAGCCGATCTTCTGATTCGTGCCGGTTGCGAGCTGACTGTGGTTGCCCCGACGCTGAATGACTGCATGGCCCGCCTGGTGCAGGAACACGGGATCGAACACAAGACAGGCGATCTCAGCGCAGATGACCTCGACGGTTGCGTGCTCGCCTTTGGGGCTTGCTCGGACAGTGCGACCAACCGGAAACTGCACGACCTGGGCGCCGCGGCGGGAATACCGGTCAACGTCGCCGACAATCCGGAACTCTGCGACTTCATCATGCCGGCAGTGGTTGACCGCTCGCCGCTGCTGATAGCGATCGCAAGCAGCGGCGCCGCCCCGTTGCTGACGCGCATGCTGAAGGCCCGCTTCGAAACGACCGTTCCGGCGGCCTATGGTCGGCTGGCCGAGTTTGCCGGCAGGTATCGCCAGCGGGTCAAGGATTCAATTCCCGACACGACCCGGCGACGGCGTTTCTGGGAAACGATGATCGCCGGACCGATTGCCGAGCAGCTGTTTTCCGGCCAGGAAGAGCGGGCGGCAGCGCAGATGGACAAACTCCTCGAAGAGGCCGCAACGGATGGCGATCAGCTGCCGCATGGTGAGGTGTACCTGGTCGGCACCGGGCCCGGTGATCCGGATTTGCTGACGTTCCGCGCGCTGCGCCTGATGCAGCAGGCCGACGTGGTGCTGTACGATCGGCTCATCGGCGACGGCATTCTCAACCTGGTGCGCCGGGATGCGGAACGCATCTATGTCGGAAAGATGCCGAAAGAACACACCTTACCGCAGGAAGAAATCAGCCGGCTGCTGATTCGCCTGGCGCAGGAAGGAAAGCGCGTGCTGCGGCTCAAAGGAGGCGATCCGTTCGTGTTCGGGCGTGGCGGGGAGGAAATCGAAACCCTGTCGGAGAACGGCATTGCATTCCAGGTGATACCGGGTGTCACCGCGGCCAATGGCTGCGCTGCCTACGCCGGCATACCGCTCACCCACCGCGATCATGCCCAGGCATGCATCGTAGTCACCGGGCATGAAAAGAATGGCGAGTTGCACCTCAACTGGAACAGTCTGATCCAACCGCACCAGACGGTGGTCATCTACATGGGGCTCACGTCCCTCGCCACGATCGTCCGGGGGTTCCTCGACCACGGGGCAGATCCCGCGAAGCCGGCAGCCGTTATCGAAAACGGAACCCGCACAGGCCAGCGCGTGATCACCGGAACCCTGGAAACCCTGCCCGATAAATCCGCCGCTGCCGGAGTCAAGAGTCCCGCCCTGATCATTGTCGGCAGCGTCGTGACGCTGCAGGACAAACTATCCTGGTTTTCCGATACGGGCGATCCTCAAGAGTGATGTTGACGGCGTTCTAGACTGGAGCACGAGCTATGAGTGACGCACTGAACTATCTGATCAAGGCCCGCCCGGAGGCGATGAAGGCCTACTTCGCTTTCCTGAAAGAGAGCGGCAAGCACCTCGACCCCAAGACTCGGTCGTTGATATCCGTGATCACCAAAATAGACAGCCAGACGGAGCGCGGCTTCAGACAGTATTTGCCACGAGCTTTGCGTGACGGTGCGACGCCGCACGAAATACTGGACGCCATCCTAATGGCATTTCCAACGCTCGGATTGGCCAAAATCGTCTGGGCAATGGACATTCTCCTGGATATGGACATTCCCGAGTTTCGTACGGAGCTGCTGGGCGCCGACGTTTCCTGGCACGACGTGATCGATTGGGCGGACGTTCGGGACGGCGAGATCACCTACGTAGAGAATTGCGATGGCAGGAGTATTTTTGTCTATCGCTCTGGTGACGATTGCCGCGTGTACGACAGTCGCTGCCCGCACCAGGTAACCGATATCCCGCACCTGGCGTTATCCGGGATGCGCCTCACCTGTCCAAAACATCAGTGGGCCTTTGACGTATCAACCGGCGAATGCGTGGAGAAAGGCACGCGGCCGCTGCGGCAGTTCGACAACAGGCTCCTGGCAGGCCGTCTGCAAGCCCGCTGGTAACGCTGTCAGGCTTTATTGCGGTTGGGGTTCCGCCTGGACATCACGTTTTGGCGGCAGCCCATCCCTGATTACCGGCCGGACGATGGCGCGGCCGGACCAGCGGGCGTAAACCATGGCCACGGCGCGGAACAGGATATGCCCCATCTTGGTGTAGGGCACGTAGGCCAGCAGGAAGAACACCAGCACCAGGTGCACGTAATAGATGCCATAGGCGGGGACGGCCAGGTCGAATACCCGGAATACCTGGGACGCGAAGCCCGTTATCACGGTCAGGAAGAACACCCACAGGAAGGTCCAGTCGAAGACGGTAGCCTTGCCGGATTTGCCGGAGGCCATGCGCCGAGCCAGCATCGCCGCACAGCCCAGGAAAACCAGGGTTCCGCTGACGTTGCCGAGCACCTTGACCGGATGGAAGAACCCGTAGGGACTGACCTCTGTGTCCATGCCGAACCGGTTCATGTAGTACAGGATTCCCACCGCGGTCGTGGTGATGACAAGGCCGATAAACCCGTACATCACCAACGCGTGGGCGCCGGCCCGGCTTTTGTTGGTCGTGCATTCGAGGAATTTTCGATGGGAGAGCACATCCAGCACCGTGCCCATGATCGCAGTGCTCAGGGATTCCCCGCCACCGGTGCGCGGATACTCCACCCGCAACGAACGCAGGAAGCCCAGGATGCTCAGCAGGGCGGTAACGACGGCGAACGCGACAGCCGGCAGGAAGACGACATCAATGGCGGCCACCGGCATCATCCGGGAAAACACGACCGTGCCGGACAGGAACCCGAGCGCCGAGCCGTCGGGCAGCCCCAGGATCACGGCGGCGATGATGATCGCTGGAATCAGGAACAGCATCCAGACGCGCGAGGGGGACTGGGCGGCCGTCGCCAGGAACGCGGGCCTGGCAAAATGGACGACGCTCATTGAGCGGATCACGTTCATCACATCAGCCGGCTTGGCACCGCGCGGGCAATGCGTCGAGCAATCGTTGCAGTGGATGCAAAGCCAGCTGTCCAGGCTGGATACCAGCTTTTCCTTCAGGCCGAACTGGGCGTAAACCATTTCCTTGCGCGGAAAGGGGGATTCGTCCGGAGTGATCGGACAGACCACCGTGCAGGTGGAGCATTGGTAGCAGAATTTTAGCTCCGCGGCCCCGGAACTCAGCAGTTCTTCGACGAACTCCAGGTCTCCGTTGACGGCGACTCGCTCGTTTGCCGATTCCGTTACTGCTTGGGTCTTCGTGTCCGCCATCAGTTTCCTGTCTACATTCCTTTGAACGGGTTGGGACCGTAATCCTCGATATCCGCTGCAAAAGTCTCGATCAGCTCCGCCACCTTCCTGTAGTCATTCATGGAAACCTCGTACTGACGGATGCGTTCGGGTTCGAGCATCAACCGGCTCAAGGTTTCTTCCACCTTGGAAAGGCGGACATTGGCCAGTTCCGAGCCTTTAATAAAGTGGCATTGATAGTCGTCGCCATACTGGCAGCCCATGAACATCACGCCATCGAAACCCCTCGAGAGCGCGTCGGAAACCCACACCAGGTTGACGCCTCCGAGGCAGCGCAG